>DOBD01000325.1 GCA_003506275.1 Bacteroidales bacterium
GGTTTCGAAGGAGAGAAAAAAGAATGTCATTCCTTTTCCCTACATTTGCTTCCAATCTACGCCACATACCATGCACCCTGTCACCAAAAACTGGACAGCCCTCTTCACCACCAACTTCCTGGGTATCTTCAACGATAATTTCCTCAAACACGCCATTGTCTTTATTGCAGTGACCTGGACGCTTCCAACATGGTTGTCCCAGTCCCAGCTCATTGCTGTGGTATCGGCAGCCCTGGTGATACCCTATTTGTTATTGTCACCTTTGGCAGGACGGTTGGCTGTGATCCATTCCAAACAACGCATCCTGCGCCTGTTCAAGTTCCTGGAATTATTCATCATGCTCCTGGCTTCCCTGGCCTTTATGTTTCAGTGGGTCTGGCTGGCTGTGCTCACCGTATTGATCATGGGCTTTCAGAGTTGTCTGTATTCACCGGCCAAATACGGCCTGATACGGGATGTGGGAGGCCCCAAGGGCGTTTCGTTTGGCAGTGGCGTATTTGAAACCATGGCTTTCCTGGGCATACTTACCGGTACCGTGGCAGCGTCATGGTTGTCTGATCATTACAGGATGAGTATCGCCATTGCCGTTTTCCTGTTGGTAGCGTTGGCCGGCTATATGAGCGCCAGGCAATTGAAGGTGGTTGAATTGCCCGAGGATACGACGGGGCAGGGGAGTAGCAACCCGATAACGTTCGCCGTGCAGTCCTATCGCTACGCCACCCACCACCGCTATGTCAACAGCGGGGTGTCGGGCGCTTCTGTATTTTGGTTGCTGGGGGGATTGGTCCAAATGAACCTGGTCATTCACTGTGTGAACACCCTGGGTACGACCAATACCACAGCCGGCCTGGTCATGGCTTCTGCCGCCATTGGGATTGCCTTAGGTTGTACCGTAGCCGGGTTCATTGCTGGCAAAGAAGTTAAACCCCAATTGATTCCCATCGGTTTGGTGGGAATGATTATACCCTTGGTCATCATTGTAGCGTTCAATCCGCCCGTTATTCCCTGCACCCTGTTGATTTTCATGCTGGCCTTTATGGGTGGCATNNAACATGATTGCCTACCTCAACTTTATCACCTTCCTTTTTGTCTTGTTGGGTACCGGCCTTTTCTCCCTGACCATGGCACTGACTCACGACAGCAGTCTGGCCGTGTTTGGTGTCATCCTGGCCATCAGTGTCTTGATGCTGCTTTTCTACCTGATCAAATACCCTGAATTCCTCAAGGGAAAAGCAACGGTTTGACGACAAGTCCCTTTCGTCTCACCTTTTTCTGAAATAAGAAACGTTGCTAGTTTTACAAATCTTTCACCAGGATGTCGTCTACCCGTGAGGCGATGGAGCGTTCCACCTTGAGCAGGGCGCCCCATTGAGATTTGTGCAAAGACTTGATGTCGAGCTTGAAGTCCTCACTGCCATGCTCGAACAGTTGCTGAAAGAGACCACCCACCGTCAAGGTGTTGATGTCCACGGCCGGGATGTAAGCGCTCACTTCCTGTTTGGGATTGAAGCCGTCGGTCTTGGTAATCAACTTCATGTCGTACAGCATGTTGAGTACACGGTTGGTGAGGCGGATGGGTATCTGGTATTCACTGGAAATCTCATTGGGCGTCATAGCCCCATTGCCCTCCATCAAACGTTTGCACATCAGGTTCATTATAAGGATACTGATGAAGTAACGGTAGCGGTGGCTCACGTTTTTGACTTCCTTCTCGAAGTAGAAATTCTGTACGTTTTGAGCCGCAAAAGCAATTTCGGCCCCAAACAAAACGATGGTCCAGGAAAACTGCAACCACAACAGGAAGAGAGGAATGGCGGCAAAGGTACCGTAAATGGCGTTGTAACGGCTTACCCAGAGTTGTCCGCTGATGTAGATGAACTGAAAGGCCTGAAAGATGAAACCAGCGATGAACCCGGCCAGCACGGCGTTGCTGAATTTGACCTTGGTATTGGGAATCAGGATATACAAGATGGTGAAACCAAACCAGGAAATGACGTAGGGGATGAGGGTCATCAACACGTTCAATACGGGACTGAGCAGTTCCAAAAATTTGTTTTGCGCGACGGCCGTATTGAGGTAGACCGAAAAACCGCTGGATAAAATGAGCAGGGTCGGCAGCAGCAACATGGTCGACAGGTAGTCACTGAGTTGACGTCCCACACTACGAGTGGCTTTTACCTGGAAGATATCATTGACCGCCACTTCGATTGATTGCAGGATGGTCCAAACCGACATGAGCAGGAAGATGATACCGATACCGATCACCACGCCGCTTTGGGCCACTTCGAGGTATTTTTCCACAAATTTGAACAACATGTCCAGTAACTGGGTCTGTCCCGGCAGCATCTTGGTCAGCTCGTTCTCGATCATGGTTTGAAAGCCGAAGCCCCGTCCGATACCGATGATAATGGCAGCCACCGGTACCACCGCCAACAAGGTGGTGTAGGTGAGGGCAGAGGCCCTGACATTAAGTCGGTCAGAGACAAAGCCCCTGCCAGCTAGGTAGAGAGTGCGCAGGAGGTTGAGCAGCTTGTTTTTAATGCCCTTGCTCTGATGAACAGGCGCCCGCCACAACTCCTTGGTCAGGAAATGAAAGACGGTCTG
>DOBD01000288.1 GCA_003506275.1 Bacteroidales bacterium
TTCTGATCCACATCGATTTTAAGAATCCGTACCCGTTCACCCAATTCGGCAGCCACTTCCTTGAGCACAGGGGCCTGAGCCTTGCATGGACCGCACCAGGTGGCGTGAAAATCCACAATAACCGGTCGCTGTTCAGCAATAAGAGCGGTAAAATTTCCTTTCATGACGTAAAAACTGTATTTTTGCAAGTGATTTATTGTCCAATAACACTATTGTTCATTCAAAAACAATGCCAAACCTAACCTTCGACATAAAAGGCATGAGTTGCGCAGCCTGTGTCAATCACATTGAGCAGCGGGTGAGTCGCATACCTGCCATAAAAACGGTTCAGGTGCAGTTGTTGACCAATAAAATGACCCTTCAATTTGATGAAGGACAAAGCCAGGCTGTTGTCACGAAGACAGTTATGGAGGCTGTCAAAAAGGCAGGCTATGAAGCCCTTCCAACAAGCACAAACCGCACGTCGAAGTCAAGCAACACCACCATGATAAGCCTGGCCGAAGAGGCAGCATCGGTACTATGGCAGCGTTTCCTTATCAGTTTGGCAGGATGGTTGCCCCTGATGATCATTAACATGGGGCCCATGATTGGACTGCACCTGCCCTGGCTACCGGATGCCACAACCAACCCCATGACGGTAGCTTTGCTCAATGCACTGCTCACACTACCACCGGTCTGGGTAAACCGAAACTACTTCACAGCCGGATTCAGAGCCCTGCGCCAGGGGGCCCCTACCATGGACTCTCTGGTGGCCGTTGGCACAAGCGCAGCTATCCTTTATGGGCTCTATGTGCTGTTCAAACTCGCCACGCTGTTGGAAACCGGTCAATCCACCCTGGCCGGTCATTGGGTCCACCAACTCTTTTTTGAGTCAGCCGCCACCATCCTGACCCTGGTAACCCTGGGCAAATACCTTGAAGCCAGGTCCAAGCATAAAACGACGGCCGCCATGACCGGATTAATGAACCTATCCCCAAAAACCGCGACCGTACAGCAAAACGGCGAGGAGGTGGAAATACCGGTAGAAGCCGTAGAAAAAGGAGACAAGGTGGTATTCAAGGCTGGCCAAACAGCGCCTGTGGATGGTGTGGTGCATGAAGGACACGCTTACGTGGATGAATCAGCCTTGACGGGCGAAAGCCTTCCTGTGTTGAAGCAAATTGGCGATACCATCCGCTCAGGATCAGTATGCAAGGACGGTTACCTGGTGTTTGAGGCCACTCATGTCGGCGAAGAAGCCACCCTCAATCAAATCATCCGCCTGATGGAAGCCACCGTGGCCTCCAAAGCGCCCGTTTCAAGGTTGGTCGACCGCATCAGTCGCTGGTTTGTACCCACCGTCCTGGTGTTGGCCACCCTGACCATGGTTGGTTGGCTGTTGACCGGTCACCCGTTTGAATTTGCCCTCACCACGGGCATCGCTGTACTCGTCATCGCCTGCCCCTGTGCCCTGGGACTGGCCACCCCCGTTGCCATCATGGTGGGTACAGGCAAAGGGGCGGCCGGAGGCTTGCTGTTCAAATCAGCCCAAGCCCTGGAACTAGCCCACCAGGTAGACACCCTTTTCCTTGACAAAACAGGCACCCTCACCACGGGCCGCCCCATCGTGAAGGGCCTTTACCCCGTTGAAGGCCAAAAAGAGACCACCCTCCTGCAGGTTGCCGCCTCGCTGGAGAGGCTAAGCACTCACCCGCTGGGCAAGGCCGTCGTTGACAAAGCTCAGGCTGAAAACGTACTACTAGCAGAAACGACATCCTTCAACGTCACTGTCGGTGCAGGTCTCAGTGGTGTCATTCAAGGAGAAAAAGCCCTGATCGGAAAAGAGGACTACCTGAAGACGGAAGGAATCATGCTGGAAGAAACCTGGACTACGCTGGCCACCAAACAAGCCGCTCAAGGACACACCATCCTGTTTGTAGCCCATAAAGGCAGCCTTCTTGGCTTGATAAGCATCGCTGACAGTCTCAAGACAGGTGCCAAGGAGGCCGTCCACCACCTCCAACAACACGGTCGGCACATTATCCTGCTCACAGGCGACAGACTGGAAACGGCCAACGCCATCGCCGCAGAAGCTGGCATCAGCCGGGTGGAAGCCGGATTGACGCCCCAGGAGAAACAAGCCCTGATCGAGGCCGAACAAGCAAAAGGTCATAAGGTGGCCATGGTTGGCGATGGCATCAACGATGCCCCGGCTTTGGCAGCCGCCACGGTAGGCATCGCCATGGGCAAAGGCACCGATATCGCCCTCGAATCGGCCGACGTGGTCCTAATGCGCGACGACCTCAACAGCTTGCTGGCTCTGTTCACCTTGAGCCGTCACGTCATGCGCACCATCAGGCAAAACCTGTTCTGGGCCTTTTTCTACAACGTAGTAGGCATCCCTTTGGCAGCCGGGCTGTTCTACCTGTCCACCGGCTGGCTGCTCAGTCCCATGATTGCCGCAGCCGCCATGAGCCTCAGCTCGGTGACCGTTGTCCTCAACGCCTTGCGCCTGCGCGGCATCAAGCTACACACCTCTACTGATCACACTCAAACAAACAGTCCTATGAAAACCATCGTACACATCGAAGGCATGAGTTGCCACCATTGCAGCAATACCGTTGAAAAGGCCCTTACGGCTCTCAATGGCGTGAAAGCCAGCGTCGACCTGACGTCAGGTACCGCCACTGTCGAGCACGACAGCAGCGTAACTGTGGCTGATTTGAAAAAGGCGGTGGAAGCCGCGGGGTACGGTCTGGAAGAGGGGAAACTTAAGCGCGCTGAGCTTGCGGTGGAAGGCATGACNNGCGGCGGGTTACTCAGTTAAAAATTAAAACGCGTTTGTAGCCAGCAGCACCAACGTGCAGGCCTCTTCGGCTATGATGCCGGCCGCCCGCAAACGCGCCTCAAAAGACGGATTCTCCGTTCCAGGATTGAAAATAACCCGGCGCGGCTGAAGCGATAAGATGTAGTCGTAGTAGGCCGGTTGATTGGCCGGGCCCAGGTAAAGCGTCACCGTATCCACATCGGTATAGGGTTGCGGGGTTGCTTCGATGGGCTGACCAAACAAGGCCCCTTCCCTGGCCCCCACTAAATAAATGTCATGACCATGAGCCAGGAGGCGTTCAGCCGCCTTGTACGAATAACGGTCAGGATTGACACTGGCACCGATAACCAAGGTTTTTGTCTTCATCATCATACGATTTTTCGTTAGTACAGGGGTTCAACGACACAAACAAAGATACCGTTTATTGGCCAATAGCCTGCATCTGAAGGCTAAAAAACACAGCCGTATCCATGTCAGGACGTTCAGCTACCTTCAACACATCGTGCAATTTTTCCAACTGACGCACCACCTGCTCGTGCCGATGATCATCGAGCATCAGCAAATACATGATGCTTTGATCACCGTTACCCACAGGACCGCAGAGAATGCCTTCGAGATTATACCCCCGCCTGGCAAACAAACCCGTGATGTGCGACATCACGCCAGGGTGATTATTGACCAACAATTCTAAAATTGCGTACATATTCTAACCAATTAATTATCTATTGTATATATACATTATCATAAAGTAACACTTCATATCAACCCTTGTCAATCATCGTCTGATTGGAACCACCAGGAGGCACCATGGGCAACACCAGGGCATCAGCCTCAATCGGGATGTTCACGAGAACAGGCCCATCAAAGCCAAAGACGGCGGTCAGATCAGCCACCGGATCCATCGACACCGACAAGTCAACCGCCTTGATACCAAAGGCAGTCGCCAGCCCACAAAAGTCAGGCCTGACCTCAAACGCAGAAGCCGTATACTGCTTGCCGTAAAACAACGATTGCTGCTGCCTGACAAGACCCAAGTGCCCGTTATTGAACAACAAGACAACCACCCTGGCCTTGGTTTCAGCCAACGTGGCCAGTNNCCTGAATGTTCATCAACAACGAACCATCCCCCGAAAAACACAGCACCAGCCTGTCAGGATGAGCCAACGCCGCTCCAATGGCCACCGGCAAACCAAATCCCATGGTACCCAACCCGCCCGACGTCAGGAATTGGCGCACCGCCTGGAAGGGGTAGGCTTGAGCCACCCACATTTGATGTTGCCCCACATCGGTAGACACCAGCGTGTTGGCAGGTACCATGGCAGCGATGCGGCGAATCAGGGAAATCGGCTCGAAAAATCCGTCATCAACGGGAACGAAGCCATCATCCACTCGACCAAATGGGGCATTCACGTGACCGACACCATCATCCCCACCAACAGGGTACACGACCCCTGCTTTCAACGCAGCCACCCTACCACACCAGGCCTTACGTTCAGCCGCAGCC
>DOBD01000146.1:0-2409 GCA_003506275.1 Bacteroidales bacterium
AAGCTCCAAACCTCTCGTTATCAAAAAAAGTCACCCCTCCCAGTTTCTCCACATCCGTGTAAACGGCTCCAAGTTTTTCCACATCACTGAAACCGGCTCCCAGTTTCTCGGCATCCGTGAATCCGGTTCCCAGTTTTTCCACATCAGTGAAACTGGCTCCCAGTTTCTCGGTATCCATAAAGCCAAGCTTTTCCATATCACGGGGATAAGCGGCGTCCAGCGATTTCACATCGGCTAACAATGCCGCTTTGACATCAGGCAACTGATCCGAATGTTCCGATGCATACAAGCGCTTTTTATTGAGGTATGACGCCAGCACCTTGTCTTTGCTGATCAGGACACCACTCACCTGGTCAAACAACAGTTGGTCGTATGCCTGGCTCAATCCCGCGTACGCCTTGGCATCGGTTGCAGCCAAAAACGCATCCAGCTGATCCANNGTTGGAAGCCTGATCCAGACTGTTGCGCAAGACGGAGGGCTCGGCCGATTCCACGGATTGGCACTGCAACGTTGCCAAAAGCAGCATTTTACGAGACGTTTCCAGGAATTTCCCGTAGTCCTTCATGGCATCCATTTTGTTGCACTGATCGGCAAAGGCAGGCACAGCGGCTGCTTGTTCCAGCACAAGGGCCGTGGTTTGGGCAAAGGCCAACGATCTGGCATAATAATAATTCAGGTATTTGACCACGACAGCTTGCCGTTTTTTATCCTTCAACAGGTCATTCTTCAACGCAATTTCACTTTCGGTGGCCTTGGCGTTGCGGTAGTTATTGACACGGCCAATGGTACCGGAGGCTTGCTTGAAGTCAATGTTGGGGAGGTCAAGGAAAAGTCCCAGGGCATAACCAGCCACAAAGGTCAGAACGAACGCCATTGCGCCAATCAGTTTGCTTTTTGTTTTCATGATATAACTAGGTTTATAATTGGTTCAGTTTCCATAAAGTACTGTAATTCATCCGGATCAAGGGGGCCAGCGAACGTTCGCCCACCACGCCCAACCGTTTTCTGAGGGCCTTCACTTCCAACAGTTTATCCGCAATATCCGCTTCCTGCAAGGGGGGAAAACCATTCTCACGAAGCATCAGGTTGCGTTTAGCCTTGACGGACAGTTCGAGGTAGAGCCGGAGGTAGCAATACATGTCGACGATGACCTCAGGCTGGAACGACGAGCGCAACAACGACAGGTAATCGCCGGCTTTGGTATCCAGGAGTTTCCCGCTGTTGATGGCTTGCAGCAGTTCCACTTCGGAGCTGAATTCCATTTCCAGCCAGTTTTGTACCCGTTTTTCACTCTGGTTGAAGAGGAGCACGAAAAATACGGGCAACGTCAGGACGATGCCCACCGTTTGCAGCAGCGGGTGCACGTAAAACTGATTGAACAGTCCGTGAATCATGTAGACGGTCACAAAAGCCACGACCACGGCCACCGGTTGGTGACGGCCCCGCAACTTGGCACCAATCAGCATCATGGCAACCAGGGCTGTGCAGCCCCCATGCATGAAGGCGGTGCCCAATCCCCGGATGATCCAGATCAACCAACCGGCATCACTGTTCTGGTAAACATACAGGCTGTTTTCCACCAAGGCAAAACCGGCACCAACCGCAAACCCATACACAGCCGCATCGATGAGAAAGCCGGCTTTCTTCTTGGCCAACAGCAGAAAAATAAAGGCAGCTTTGAGGAGTTCTTCGATGGCCGGAGCCAGGTAGCGGGAATAATCATCGAAAAGCATACCGCTTACACGTACGATGCCCGTATTCACCACATACGCCAAACCAGCACTGACAAACCCCCAGACAAGTGCCAACAAGAGCCAGTTTCTGCGTACGAGTTTGAAGCTATCCAGTAGAAACAAGAACGATAAAAACAGAAGAACGGGAATGGTACTGATGAGAACCCCCATGGTGGTGTGTTTTTCATTCAAATCAACCAAACAAATATAGATTATTTTGTTGAAACCAGCTATGCATCGGGGTTTTTGTTCAGTGACTTTCCACTTTTTTTTCTATTTTTACGCCGTACGTTGACATCGTGCAATTGTACCATTCCCAACATTAACCTTAGATCTTCGTTCAGGATGACCCTAAAAAAAGTGTTGAACATTGCCCTAGCGCTGTTGGTGACCAGTGGCATTCTCTTGCTTTCCGACCTGAACAACCGAAAGACAGCATCAAAAGACACCGTTGAAGCGTCCGGAGGCTTGTATGCCGTGGAAGGCAAGCAGTATCAAATAGGTATGTCCATTTTTGCACCGGAACCCGTGCTGGACATCACGTTGGAAGGCTTGTGGCAAGGCCTGCGGGAATTGGGCTTTGTGAAAGACAGCAACCTCACCGTGGTGGTGCAAAGCGCCAACGCAGAACTGGCCAATTTTCAGGCCATCCATACCAACCTAGACAACTCCAGG
>DOBD01000146.1:2431-3066 GCA_003506275.1 Bacteroidales bacterium
AGCCGGTCGTCTTCACCTTCACCTATACCCCGCTGGAAGCCGGGGCCGGCAAGAGTTACACGGACCACCTGCCCTTCATCACCGGCGTTGGCTCCTTCCCCCCCGTGGAAAAAACCGTGGCCTTTATCCGCGATGTCTTTCCACGCGCCACACGGGTAGGCACCCTCTACAATTCATCCGAAACCAATTCCCGCAAAGTTGTCGAGATGGCCAAAAAAGAGATGGGCGAAAAGGGCCTGACCCTCGTAGAAAACACCGTGATCAACACCAACGAAGTATACCAGGCCGTGTCGGCCATCTGTCAGCGGCAGATAGACGTTCTGTGGATCACGGGCGACAACACGATGATGCAGGCCTTCGATGCCGTGGTCAAGGTGTGCGGGGAACACCATATTCCCATCGTGGTCAACGACAATGATTTCGTCAAAGACGGCGTGCTGGCCGGGGTCGGTGTCAGCTGGGGTGCGACGGGTTACCGCACGGCACCCTATGTGGCCAGGGTCCTGAACGGGGAATCACCGGCGAACATCCCCATTGAAAACTACGTGGAAGAACTGGTGACCATCAACCAGACTGATGTCAAGCGGTTTGGCCTGACCATCCCTGAGTCCTACCAGAAAGCGGCCGAAGAGGGT
>DOBD01000080.1 GCA_003506275.1 Bacteroidales bacterium
ACTTCTTGTTTGAAGCGTTGTGTGAGCGGGATTTGAAGCTATATGCACAGGCACTTGGAGGACAGCTGTATCATTATCAGGATTATAAAAACAACGAACTGGATGCAGTCGTACAACTGCTTGATGGACGTTGGGGCGCCTTCGAAATCAAACTCGGTGCCCATCAGATAGATGAGGCTGCTGAAAAATTGGTCAAGATGCAATCGCTGTTCAAACAAAATCAAGGACCCGAACCGACCGTTTTGTGTGTCGTTTGCGGCATCTCCAACGCTGCCTACAAACGACCTGATGGTGTTTACGTCGTTCCCATTACCGCTTTAAAGCCATAAAACGCATGAAATCCCCCAATACCTTCCTTCTTCTCCTGTTGCTGCTTTTCAGCACCCTCTCCCTGACCGCTCAAAATTGGAGGGCCGGCATGCACGATCCCTCCAGCATTGTGAAATGCAAAGATACTTACTGGGTGTTTGGCACGGGCGATGGCATTTATTCCATGTATTCCAAAGACCTGGTTACCTGGACACCTGGGCCGACCCCCTTTACCAAGACTGTTTTTCCGGCCTGGATTAACACGTACGTCAAGGGAGCCACCGATGGCGATGGTGTCGCTGTGTTTCACGGTGGTTTCTGGGCCCCCGACATCATTTTCATGAACAACCAGTACTACCTGTACTATTCCTGTTCGGAGTGGGGCACCATGACCTCGACCATCGGCTGCGTGACCAACAAGACGCTGGACCCTGCCGATCCGAACTACCAATGGGTCGACGTGGGCTTTCTGGGCATCTGGTCGTATCAACCCGGTTTGGCCTTGAACGCCATCGACCCTTCGGTGAGCCGGGGCCATGATGGCAGGATTTGGATGGTGTATGGTTCGTTCAACGAACGCGGCATCGTGGTGACCGAGCTTGATTCGGTGACAGGCAAGCCCAAGACGTACAGCAACAACCTGCCCGGCCTGTCGATCGCGCATTCCTGGACAGGACCTAATACGAATGACTACGCAGAAGGGGAGGGTGCCTGTCTGTTTTACCGCGATGGCTATTACTACCTGGTTTACAACAAAGGCGGCTGTTGCGCCGGCATCAACAGTTCCTACTACATGGTCATTGGCAGGGCGACGTCAGCCAGAGGCCCCTTTTACGACAAAGCCGGCAAAGCCTTGCGGAATCCCGGAGCCAAGAGCGGAGGCACCGTCGTGTTTAAACACGACGACACCCGTGGTACCGAAGACCGTTTCTATGGACCCGGCCATTTCGGGCTGTATTCGGAGAACGGGACCGATTACGTCTCGTTTCATTACTACGACCCCAATTGGCCTTACCCCGGTCAACCTTCGGGTGGTCCCACCTTGGGGCTGGCCAAACTGGTTTGGGGCAGCGACGGGTGGCCGTCCATTTCCATGAGCTTCCTCGACCAAGGCGTTTACACCATCAAGAATGTCAACAGCGGCAAAGTGCTGGACCTCCAGTTGCACCAGGCTGTCAACGGCCGCTACCTGTTTCAATATACTGAAGACAAGAACCATCCCACGCAGCAGTGGAAGTTGACGCCCTTGGGTACCGGCGAATACACCTTCAGGAACATGGGCGACACCACCTTATACCTTGAAGCCACTGGTGCCAACAACGATGAATCCCTGCGGGTGACCACGGCCTATACCGGTGCCATCAACCAAAAATTCCGCTTGATTCAGTCGATCAACGGCAGCGTCATTGTGTACCCNNCCCCTCCAAGAGCGACAAGCTGCTGGAGATTCCCAACGCGTACACGTCGGATTACCAGGTAAAATTGTGGGCCAACACCAACCACAACTGCCAGCGCTGGACATTCACCCGCCTCGACCCGCCTGTTGCTGTTTCCCAACACGCAATGAATGCCGTGCGCTTACACCCCAATCCGGCCGACGATTACTTGTTGGTTGAGGGCGTGAACGGTCAATGGTTGGGCATTTACACGTTGGACGGCAAGCTGGTCGTGGCCAAACAAACGTCAACCGGTACGGAAAAACTGGCAATCAGTCATCTGCCGGCAGGAACCTATGTACTGACCCTAACGTCTGAAGGCGGCCGTATCTCGGAAAAGTTTGTCAAACAGTGACTTTATGGCTGTTTTCCTGCCGTTGTACAATCAATCGTTGGCCTTAATTCTCATTTTTTGAGTGCGTACCATCGTTTTCCCAAAAACATTCTATCTTTGACCCGTTAAATCGTTTGGATGTCACGTTTCGTTGGTAAGGATTTGGTCGGGTAAACAACCGTTTATACATCGGTTGTCCCTTTAACTCCAGACCTCCGGTCTCCCCGGGGGTGTTAATTCATTCTTTTTATTCATCCCTCCCGATAAAGCAAAGACCATTAAGT
This sequence comes from Bacteroidales bacterium, assembly GCA_003506275.1. Lineage (GTDB taxonomy): Bacteria > Bacteroidota > Bacteroidia > Bacteroidales > UBA1402 > UBA8389. Next base: position 2,364 of record DOBD01000080.1, read on the forward strand.
CAACGCACTTAGGGAGACTAACAACGATTTCTCATGGAAAATAACCTTCCTTCCATTCACGATTTTGACGTCAACCTCATTTGTGATTACTACGCCGGTCTCCACAGACAAGGCCCTGGCAGTCTTGAGGCCACTCTAAAGGCCTTGAGTTTTATTCCGCCGCTACCAGCATCAGCTACCATTGTTGACTTGGGCTGTGGTACAGGCGGTCAAACCATGGTCCTCGCCGGACAGACCCCTGCCTCCATCTTCGCCTTTGACCTGTTTCCCGCTTTCATCGAGGCCTTCAACCGGCAAGCTGCCGAAAAGGGGTACGGCGACAGGGTGGTGGGCCGCATCGGCTCGATGGACGCGCCTCCCTTTNNGGTGTGAATGCGCCATTTACAACATTGGGTTTGAACACGGTCTGCGGTTGTGGCGGCCTTTGCTGAAACCCGGTGGCTACGTGGCCATCACCGAAGCAGCCTGGCTGACCCAGGAACGACCCGCTGAAGTCCAGGCGTACTGGGATGCCAATTACCCGGGTATTGACACCATTCCCCATCAGCTAGTGATGCTGGAACGGGCAGGGTATGCCCTGGAGGCCGCCTTTGTGCTGCCTGAAACCTGTTGGAC
>DOBD01000201.1:0-3737 GCA_003506275.1 Bacteroidales bacterium
CTCACATTGAACACCTCGGCATTGCTGTCAATAGCCTGGAGGAATCCATTCCCTTTTTTGAAAATGTACTTGGCTTGACCTGCTACGCTGTGGAGGAAGTCGCCGAACAAAAAGTCAAGACAGCGTTCTTCCTGGTTGGACAAACCAAGATTGAATTGCTGGAATCGACCGATCCCGAAGGGCCTATTGGCAAGTTTCTGGAATCCAAAGGCCAGGGAGTACACCATGTGGCTTTCGCCGTGGAAGGCTTGCAAGGCCACCTCGACAACTTGGCCGAACAAGGCATTCGCCTTATTGATAAGAGCCCACGAAAAGGAGCAGAAGGNNTTGAATATTGCCTTCCTGCACCCCAAATCTACTTGCGGCGTTCTGATGGAACTCTGCGAACACCCCAACGCATAACTAACTTTAGACCCCGATACAATGAGTACACAACTGTTGAAAGTAAAAGAGCTGATCGATTTTCGCGTCCAGGCCAGACTTGGTGGCGGCGAAAAGGCCATTGCCAAACAGCATGAAAAAGGTAAATATACCGCACGCGAACGCATCGATATGCTGCTCGACCAGGGTAGCTTCGAAGAGTTTGACATGTTTGTCAAGCATCGTTGCACCAACTTTGGACAAGATAAGAAACATTTTCTGGGTGACGGCGTCGTAACCGGTTACGGTACGATTGATGGCCGCCTGGTGTATGTCTTTGCCCAGGATTTCACCGTGTTTGGTGGCTCATTGTCTGAAACCATGGCCCTCAAGATCTGCAAAGTCATGGATCAGGCCATGAAGATGGGTGCCCCCGTTATCGGTATCAACGACTCAGGAGGTGCCCGTATCCAGGAAGGTATCAACGCCCTGGCCGGCTACGCTGAAATATTCCAACGCAACATCCTGGCTTCAGGTGTTATTCCTCAGATTTCAGGCATTTTCGGACCTTGCGCCGGTGGTGCTGTTTATTCGCCTGCCTTGACCGACTTCACCATCATGACCAAGGGTACGAGCTACATGTTCCTGACCGGTCCCAAAGTGGTAAAGACAGTGACCGGTGAAGATGTGACCCAGGAACAACTGGGTGGAGCCTCCGTGCACGCCAGCAAATCGGGTGTAACCCATTTTGCCGTTGATACGGAAGAAGACGGGTTGAAATTAATCCGCAAGCTGATGAGTTTTATTCCTCAGAACAACCTCGAAGAAGCACCCCTGGTTCAATGCGATGACCCCATCGACCGTTTGGAAGATGGTTTGAACGATATCATTCCCGACAGCCCCAACAAGCCCTACGATATGTTCGAGGTTATCGGTGCCATCGTGGATAACGGTGAATTTCTGGAAGTACACGGTGATTATGCCAAAAACATCATCATCGGTTTTGCCCGTTTCAACGGCCAGTCGGTCGGTATTGTGGCTAATCAACCCAAGATGTTGGCCGGTGTACTCGACAGCAACGCTTCGCGCAAGGGTGCCCGTTTCGTCCGTTTCTGCGATGCATTCAACATACCCCTGGTTACCCTGGTTGACGTCCCTGGTTTTTTGCCTGGTACCGGTCAGGAATACAATGGTGTCATCCTGCACGGAGCCAAGTTGCTCTATGCCTATGGGGAAGCCACAGTGCCCAAGGTTACCGTTACGCTGCGTAAATCCTATGGTGGTGCCCACATCGTGATGAGCTGCAAGCAACTTCGTGGTGACATCAATTACGCATGGCCCACTGCTGAAATCGCCGTCATGGGTGCCTCCGGTGCTGTCGAAGTGCTATATGCCAAAGAAGTGGCTGCTGCTGAAGATCCGGCGAAGGTCGCTGCTGAAAAGGAAGCGGAATACATCGAAGCCTTCCAGAATCCCTATAAGGCTGCTCAATACGGCTACATCGATGATGTTATTGAACCACGCAACACCCGTTTCCGGGTGATTCGCGCCCTGCAGCAACTCGCAACCAAAAAATTAACCAACCCGGCCAAGAAGCACGGCAATATACCCTTGTAACAATGAAGAAACCCATTCTTTTAATGGCATGGTTGTTGTGCCTGGTATCAGTAGCAACAGCCCAGGTCACCAAGGTCTGTTTCAATGAGGTGCTGGTCACCAATCAGACCAACTACGAGGATGATTACGGTCAGCACGTACCTTGGTTTGAATTGTTCAACGCCTCCTACAACGAAGTCAACATTGGTGGCTGTTATCTGAGCAACGACCTCAATAACCCTAGGATGTACATGATTCCCAAGGGGGATGTGCTCACAAATATTCCTACTCGGCAACATGTCATCTTTTATGCGGACAATTTACCCAACAGAGGAACCTTCCATGTGAACTTCACCTTGGATTCGGCAACGAACAATACGTTGTATTTTTTTAACGCTGATGGTCGCAGTTTGATTGATAGTGTGACCGTTCCGGTATTGAAAGCCGATGTAAGTTGGGGGCGTCCCATTGATGGTGAGGCTGAATGGGCCATCATCACAAAAGTGACTCCCAGCACCAACAACCTGACACTGGACTCTAACGAGAAGGTTGATCGATTTGCTCAAATGGATCCCAATGGCGTTGGCATGAGTCTTGTTTCCATGGGAGTGGTCTTTTCGGTATTGCTAGTGTGTGCAATTGCTTTCTTTACCTTGGCATTCATTATCAAGATGGTGTCCAGGCGTGGACAAATGCGAAAAGCACGTCAGGCTAACATGACTACTTCAACCATTGATACAGAGGATGTGCCGGGTGAGGTAATTGCTGCTATTTCCCTGGCACTCCATCAACTTGCCGACGATACCCACGATGTGGAAAACACCGTATTGACCATTGCCAAAACCCATCGCGCCTATTCTCCCTGGAGTTCCAAAATTTACGGTTTGCGGCAGTTGCCCAAATAACCCGATCAATAAACACGAAAAATACGCACATATGAAAGAATTTAACTATTCCATCAACGGTAACCAGTACAAGGTGGAAATCATCAAAGAAGAGGATGCGATCGTTGAGTTGGAAGTAAATGGTACCCCCTATACCGTTGAAATGGATAAACCCGTCAAGGCCAAACCGGTGGTCATTTCCAGGCCCGCCCCCGCTCCTGTAACCCCCAAAGCAACTCCTGTTGTTGTACCAACCAAATCGATGCCATCGGGTAGTGTGATTAAATCCCCCCTGCCCGGTGTTATCCTGGAAGTTGACGTCAAGGTAGGTGATTCCGTGAAGGCCGNNGCGATGAAAATGGAGAATACCATTGCCAGTGACCATGACGGAAAAGTATTGGAAATCAAAGTTGAAAAGGGAGCATCCGTACTAGAAGGCGCCGAACTTGTAATTATTGGCTGATATGGGCGATTTTGGGAATTTTTTGGTGCAGAATCTGCAAGAGTTTCTCACCTTTACTGGCTTTGCCAACGCCACCAGCGGTCATCTTATCATGATTTTTATAGGCTTGGTGTTCCTTTTTCTAGCCGTAAAGTTCAATTTTTCACCTATGTTGTTGATTCCAATCGGTTTTGGTATACTGGTTGGAAACATTCCCTTCAAAGNNGTCTACGAAGAAGGTTCTGTCTTGAACATCCTGTACCAAGGCGTGGTGAAAGGGTGGTATCCGCCCTTGATATTTCTGGGAATTGGTGCCATGACCGACTTCTCGGCCTTGATATCCAATCCCAAGTTAATCCTCATCGGGGCTGCCGCCCAGTTTGGTATCTTCGGTGCCTATGCCATTGCACTCCAATTGGGTTTTGATCCTCAGCAAGCGGCCGCCATTGGTATCA
>DOBD01000201.1:3793-3983 GCA_003506275.1 Bacteroidales bacterium
TACATGGCTTTGGTGCCTGTGATTCAACCTCCTGTCATGCGATTGTTGACAACGAAGAAGGAACGGGTTATTCACATGAAAACGCCCCGTGTTGTATCTCAAACCGAAAAAATCATTTTCCCGATTGCCGGTTTGTTGCTCACTGCGTTTGTCGTTCCGTCCGGTCTTCCCTTGTTAGGTCTGTTGTTCT
>DOBD01000137.1 GCA_003506275.1 Bacteroidales bacterium
CACCACCCGTAGCGGAGCCACAACAGGCACGCGGTCCTATGGTACCACTTCCCAGCCAACGGTCAGGAGCAGTCAGCCCACTGGCACTTCAACCACCACACGGACCTACACACCACCGCAAACCACACGCAGTGGTACGGGCAGTGCCGCGTCGAGAACCTATACGCCACCGACCACCCGATCGAGTTCGTCGTATTCGAGTGGAAGTAGCAGTAGCAGCAGTTCCTCATCCTACTCAACCCCGTCCAGCTCATCTTCATCCAGCTATTCAAGCGGCAGTTCCTCTTCATCATCCTCTTCCTCCTCAAGTGGTGGATCCAGAAGCAGCGGATCATCGGGAGGTAGCAGCGGAGGCCGTCGATAGAGACCATCGGTGGTTGTCAGCGAAAACTTGCTTCGGCCACCGACAGTTACCAACCCTTTCATTGTGAAACAATACAATCCTTAGGAATAACACAGATACACACCACTATGAGAAAACCATTGATCACATCCTTACTCTGCGGCATCGGCTTGGTGGCCATGGCGCAAGGTGAGTACGATGCACTCAAATACTCTCAAGGCGAGTTGTTGGGAACGGCCCGCTACATGGGCATGGCCGGGGCTTTCGGTGCTTTAGGTGCTGACATGAGTGCCATCCATCAGAATCCTGCCGGTATCGGACTTTACAGAAGCTCTGAATTGAGTCTTACCCCTGTGCTGAGCCTCGGTAACGTAAACGCCAACTATAACGGAACAACGGTCAACAACAGCAAAATGACCCTTCAGCTCAACAGCGGCGGTTACATCGGATCATTCAGACCCTCCAACAGCACTAACGTCAGCAACATCAACTTTGCTGTGACCTACAACAAAGTGAAGGATTTCAACCGGATAGTCGGCATTAAAGACTACAACAAACCCGTGTCCCTGCTGGATCCCATCACCACGGCTGCCGGCACGACCGCACCGGCCAATTTGTCGGGATTAAGTTACCTGGCCTGGGAAACCTACTTGATTAACCAGGAAAATGCCGGTCATTACACGAACATGTTAGGGCCAGGAGAAACCGTCAACCCCACCATGTACATGAAGGAAGAAGGCGGCATCGGAGAATTGGATCTGACCATTGGCGCCAATTGGGCTCATTTCATGTACCTTGGCCTTGGAATTGGTTTTCAATCGGTGGATTACCGGCTGACCTCGTCGTATGCTGAAACCTCTTCCGGATACGAAACCTTTGATCCCATCTATTTTGACCTGCGCAACGCAGTGGCAACAACAGGAAGTGGGGTTAACGTGAAATTGGGAGCCATCATCAAACCTTTTTCATTCCTGCGTTTCGGTTTTGCCTTGCATTCTCCCACCTATTATTCCCTGACAGATGCGTTTGGTACCTCACTGACATCAGAAGGTGTTGATCCCAACAATTTGAGGTCTACAGCAGAGTTCTCAGAAGAAACGTCCAGTTATGAACTAACCGTTCCCGGCAAGATGTCTTACAGCCTGGCCTATCTTTTTGGCCAGAAGGGACTGATCAGCTTTCACTGTGAAGTGGTCGACTACAGGGAAATGGGTCTTAGGGACATCAACGGCTTCCCCTACGATGACACTAATGCCAGCATCAACAACCACATGCAAACCGTGTACAACATGAAGCTGGGAGGGGAATACCGCATCACGGACAACCTAAGCCTGAGAGCCGGTACGGCTTGGTTTGGTGCAGCCTACAGGGACAACATGACAGCCGACAATACCTATGTCAGGGCTGTTGGAACAACCCCTCATTACGCCTTTGACAAGGGTAGTCGCTACTATACGGGCGGTTTGGGTTACAGAAACGGGGCCTTCTTCATGGATGCCGCCATTGCCAATCAACAACTCACTGAAGACATTTTCCCGTTCTACGATGTACCGGTCAGTGGTGAGAATAGGACGGACAACCGCTACGCGACCGTCAAAACCAATCGGTTGAACGTCGTGTTAAGTGCCGGGTTCAAGTTTTAAGTGACTCCAGGTACGTTTCCAACGCTTTCAGCTCATCGCGATACAGGGCGGCTTGATTGAATTCAAGCCGCCTTGCTGCTTCATACATGGCCTTGCGGGTTTTTTCGATGGCTTTGAGCAACTGCGGCTGCGTCATGTGGGCTATGATGGGATCGGCTACCAGGCTGAGGGCGGTTGGTTCCTGATAGGCTGCCGGTTCGGCTTGTTTGACGTAGGCACCCAGCGCCGAGGATCGTTCCTTGACAATGGCTGTTGGCGTGATGCCATGGGCTTCGTTGTAGGCTTGCTGCTTGGCTCGGCGCCTGTCGGTGGCCTCCATGGTGAGCTTCATGCTTTCCGTGATCTTGTCGGCATACATGATAACCTTGCCGTTGAGGTTACGGGCGGCACGTCCTGCAGTCTGAGTCAGGGAACGATGGTTGCGCAGGAAGCCCTCCTTGTCGGCGTCCAGGATAGCCACCAGGGAGACTTCGGGCAAGTCCAGCCCTTCACGGAGGAGGTTAACCCCTATAAGTACGTCGTAAACGCCGTTGCGCAGGTCGTCCATGATGCGTACCCGTTCCAGGGTGTCTACATCTGAGTGTATATACGCACAGCGAATGGCCAACTTCTCAAAATAGGCAGTGAGCTCTTCGGCCATGCGTTTGGTCAATGTCGTAACCAGGATGCGCTCGTTGCGTTCGGCACGGATACGGATTTCTTCCATGAGGTCGTCCACCTGGTGCTTGCTGGGTCTGACTTCGATGGGAGGGTCCAGCAAACCGGTGGGACGGATGACTTGTTCAACGATGATGCCTTCCGTCTTCTCCAATTCATAATCACCGGGAGTGGCACTGACATACAGTACTTGCTTGCGTACTCCTTCGAATTCGTCAAAATCCAGCGGCCTGTTATCGATGGCGGCCGGCAAACGAAAACCGTACTCGACCAGGTTTTGCTTTCTGGCCCTGTCACCGCCCCACATGGCCCTGACCTGGGGTAGGGTGACGTGGCTTTCATCGATGACCATCAGAAAGTTGTCCGGGAAAAAATCGAGGAGACAGAAAGGTCGTTCACCAGGTTGACGACCGTCAAAATAGCGGGAGTAGNNGAGTAGTTTTCGATGCCGGAACAATGCCCCAGCTCCTTGATCATTTCCACGTCGTAAGTGACCCGTTCGTACAAGCGTTTGGCCTCATAGGTTTTGCCAATACCATTGAAAAAGGCCACCTGTTTATCCAGGTCTTCGAGTATCTGCTCGATGGCTGTATTAATGCGTTCCTTACTGGTCACAAAGAGGTTGGCCGGGAAAATGCGGTATTCTGACAGTGTTTCCAGCGTTCTGCCACTGAG
>DOBD01000123.1 GCA_003506275.1 Bacteroidales bacterium
ACCAACCAACCAACCAACCAACCATGGAAAAAGAACTCACCAAAGTGGAACTGCAGCTGATGAATGTCCTCTGGGACAAGGAGGCAGCTTTTGTCAACGACATCCTGGAGGCTCTCCCCGACCCCAAGCCGGCTTACAACACCGTGTCCACGTTTATGCGCATCCTGGTCAATAAAGGCTTTGTGGATTACAAGGCCATGGGCAAGAGCCATCAGTATTTTCCATTGGTGAGCCGTGAAGCCTATATGGATTATTTCCTGTCGGGGGTCAAAAACACGTTTTTCAGCGGCTCTTTCCAGTCGATGTTCTCCTTCTTCGCCAAAAAGGAAAACCTGTCCAAAAAGCAAATGGAGGAATTGATCGCGTTGTTGAACGAAAACAAACGGTAACCATGATACAGACACTCTCCCCCTGGCTGATTGCCATCGCCAAATTCCTGTTGGCATCAGGCGCTTTGTTCTTGTTTTACAAAGGGTTGTTTCGCAAAAAGGCCTCCTACACCGAATCGAGGGTATTCTTGTTGAGCGTGACTGTGTTGGCATTGTTAGTGTCGCAGTTCAGGCTACCCATCACGCCCACCAAGGTGGTGTATCGGGAGGTGGTCACCAACGTGTCTATCCCAGGCAGTGCAGGCGCCACTCAGACTGACCTCACACCCTTGTTGGCCTCGGATGCAACGAGGACCAAGGCCGGCCAGCCAACCCCCACAACGGACAACGCCATACTTCGTAAATCCACAACAGCCATCGCCAACCAAACGGCCTCTCCGTCTGTACTGAAGGCATGGTGGCAAGGGTTCTCAGGCTGGGTGGTCGAACACCCGGTCGGCTTGCTGTGGCTGGTGTACGGGTTGGTGGCCGCTATCCTGTTGATCAACCTGATGATTCAGTATGCCCACATCCTGGGATTGCGGCGTACGGGGCGCGTTAGCCACAGGGATGGGTACCGGCTGGTGGAAACCAAGGCCGTGACGACGCCGTTTTCCTTTGCCCGCACCATCTTCCTGCCCACCAACTTGAGCGACAACCAACGGGACATTGTGCTGGTGCACGAACAGTGGCACATCAGGCACAAGCATTATGTGGACGTCTTGTTCAACGAGCTGGTTTCCTGCCTGTGTTGGTTCAACCCTGTGCAATGGCTGTTGCGCAAGGAGCTTCGCAGCTTACACGAATTCCAGGCCGACCGCAGTGTCTTAAACGACGGCTGCGACCTGTACCGCTACCAAACCATCATCCTGGAGGAAGTCATGGGCAATCATTTTCGCCTGGCCAACGGCTTCAACCATTCGTTCACCAAAAAACGCTTTATTCAAATGAAACAGACCGAGCCTTCCAAATTGGCCGCACAGCACAAAGGGTTGCTGTTCGCATCACTTGTTGCCTTGTTTGCCGTTTTTTCGCTTGTTCCAGGCCGTAGCCAGGTCATCACCATTGAGAAGAAGATTGCTTCGGGTGATACCATCACGACAGAGACCGTTACCATGGCCATTGATTCCACGTTTTCCCCCCTCAACTTGATGGCTTCAACGACGGGCATGCAGGGTTTGTCAGCCGGATTATCGGGGAACGCTTTGCAGCAATCCTACTTGTTGTCGGTAGACAGTCTTCAGCACGTCGTGGATGCCATCCTGCCCCAGGTTCGTCGGCTGGCCAGAAAAAACAACCCTGGCAACGATGTGGCCGGCATGAATGCCTTGATGGAGGCCATGGACATGAGGGGCAACGGTGTCCCTGTTGACTATAAAAACTTCTCGGATGAAACCAAAGCCAGCTTCACACGAGACGACTTTAAGGATTTCCAACGGGTGCTTGAAAACATGGACGACTCCCTCCGCCTGTACCGCACCTACAGGGTGGAAAGCATGGATTCACCGCATTTGATGAAACCGGCCCTATTGGCGGCAGGCCTCCTTAACAACCCGTTTGTTGCCAAAGTTTTACCCGAGCTATTCAAAGCCATGATGGGCGGAATGGCCTCCATGATGGAAGGCATGACTGGCGCTTTCTCAGGCGATGGGTCCAGCAGCGAAATGCTGGATGGCGAGGCACTTGATGGTGGGATTGGTGCTGGCATGGGTGAAGCCATGGATGAAGCCTTCAAACAACTAGGGCAGGTCANNTGATGGAAGGCATGGCGAGCGCCTTTTCGGGTGACGGCTCCAACAGTGAAGTGCTGGATGGCGAAGTGCTGGATAGCGGGATTGGTGCTGGCATGGGTGAAGCCATGGGTGAAGCCATGGGTGAAGCTTTCAAACAGCTTGGGCAAGTCATGGGGCAGATGGGACAAGGCGTCGGTCAGGCCGGTCAGGCCTTGGGACAAAGCATGAGCGCAGGTCAATCTTCCGGCCCCGTCGTTGACACCGTGTATTACAAAACGACCAAATCCGGTCCTAAAGGGCAGACAAAAGTCACCCGCGTAGAAACCGTTACAACATCGCCGGGCAAGACATCCAACACCACCACATCGCGTGTCACCAATGCGCAGACCAACAACCGTTCCGGCGACAATCGTTCGAAGCAAACAACCAACAAATCCAAGCCCAGGGTATCGGGGACCGATCAAGGTGCACTGGCTCAAATCGCCTTCAATGACGAGGATCCACAAGTCAGGATGACGGCAGTAAAGAGCTTGACAGACCAGGGAGCGTTGGCGCACGTAGCCTTCAACGACGAGGATTTTGTCGTCAGAGGAACAGCCGTTAGGCGGCTTACTGACCAAGGAGCCTTGGCGCACGTAGCGTTCAACGACAAAGACATATCCGTTCGTCACGAAGCGGTTAAACGGTTGACCGACCAAGGCGCCCTGGCGCATGTAGCGTTCAATGACAAAGAATATTCAATCAGAGGAACGGCTGTTGAACGGCTTAAATACCAAGGGGCCCTTGCTCACGTGGCCTTTAACGACAAAGACTTATCCGTTCGTCACGAAGCGGNNGCCAACGACAAAGACCCCAACGTCAGAAGGGCCGCCACCAAACGGCTGAGCAAGGTGGGGCAGTAAAAAGCCTATAAATTACCAGTCAGGTTGGCGCTTTTTAACTTTTGAAGAACATAATCCCGGATGTCATATTTCGTGATCGTATACCGGGGTTCGAGTTGTCCGAATCCTTCATCAGGCATGAATCTATCTGATAACAGCATCATTACGACAGACTTTGTACTTAATTTATGCTGTGAATAATTCAAGGCAGCGTCAATCCCTTTCGAGATATCGCAACCCTCCTTAAGCATCGCATATATGTCGTAGTAATCCCTAAACTTTGTCCTGCGGAGCATGACTTCCAGTTTCATTGCCAAAATGGCATTCATGTCTGCCAGGCGGATATTGCCAAGATAGCTGACAGGGGTCGAGATCGGTGAAGCATTCTCGCTCACATAAAACGAGATCTTAACACCCTTGACGAGAAACTCGACCTGATCAAAACCGAGCATACTAATCTGCTCAATCTCGTCGACCTTGTCTTTGAATTCTTTTTCGATAGCAGGCCAATCAACTTCGGGTTTCACGCTCTTTGATATTCTCCACATCATAAAGTCCAGATCCTCGCTTTTGCGGTGCCCAATTTGTAGTGCAAGCGCCGTTCCGCCACAAAGGATGTAGGGCTTTATGCTCTCCATACCAGCCACCTTCTCGATGATAGCTTCGATTTTTTCAGTCAATCCTTTACGCATAGCTCAACAACTGGTTAACATGCTCCCTCTCAACCCTTCTGAGGTATTTCTCGGGCTGTTTGATATCGAAGTAATAAAGGGCAATCATGACATTTAGATTGTAAAGGTAATCTCCTTGAATGGCCATTTTATGTTTCCAAACCTTGCGGATATAATCCCGCTGATAGAGCTCAAATAGTAACGCTATATCACCTAAATCGAGCGAAACAAACGTTTTTTCGATCAGTTCTTCATCCGGAACACGTTCAGCGGACACCTCGGCATACGACCAAAAGGCATTGACCTTACGTAACTTTTCAAACAGTTTGTTTTTTATACCCTGTTTGTAGGTATTCACACGCTCTTCGACCTGCATTTTCAATAGTACCCCTTCGGACAAATTGAAAAACGACTCCAGTTTTAGTGCCACAGGCATGGACAATTCGCGTTTTCCGCTTAGGATCAGGCTCAACAACTGACGCGGCACACCAATAGACCGTGCAATGTCTGATTGACGGCACCCGCTCTTACTGACAAGAGATTCAATGTATTGTCCAACGCTATTCATACCGCAAAGATATGAATTGTAAACAGTTTTGTTTACAAACTAAGTTAATTTTTCAAAAGCGACACTTTCCATATTATAAATCATACACGTAAAAGGCGGATGCTGTGGCATTGAAGCTATAAGTCTTTCCTCATCAAGCAGGTTGATGACGGTAAACCAACCATTCACGTTCTTTAAAATAGAGGCGACTGTTAAACATGGGTTCGTCCAACAACTTTTGGAGCTTCACGGTTCCATCTGTATCATAAAGATACAAACGGGGGGAATCCAAGCGAGACGAAAAGCACATCGTCATTTTTCTAGCTACTTGCATTCAAAAAATCATCCAACTTCCATGCTGAAATATGCTCCACACCTTCATTGGTCGGGATTTTGTAATCGTCCATGCTTACCACGAATTTGTCAAAATTGTCATCTATTAATTTCAATGAGCGGTATTCTCGTTCGATCGTTTGATCTTCTGTCAGTTGCAACGTAACCTGAAAATACATTCTCCGCTCGCCTTTAATCGCCACAAAATCAACTNNACGTCGCAAACTCAAATAAACGGCATTTTCCAACAAATAACCTATACCGTAACCGTATCCGGCGTAAAGATAATTGCGATAACTCAAATCGTTCAGATAATACTTGCAGTTGCCCGAAATCGTATCTTTGCCCTTAATATTATAGCGTTCGGCACGATGAACCAAGAAAGAATTCTCGAGATAATTGATATATGACGACAAGGTTTCGTAGTTTGTTTTCCGTTTTTTGGATGCGAAGAAGTTGATGATATTTGTGATGGAAATCAGATTGGATGAGGTATTTACCAAATAGACAAACAAATCATCCAACAGCTTCACATCCTTCACTTTATACCGTCCCACAATGTCTCGCAACATCACCGTATCTTTGATGGACGATACGTAATTTTGCTTCATTTCTTCGTTGGGCAGATTGAACAGTTCGGGTAACGCACCGCTTTGAAGGTATTTTTTGTAACTATTGCTCCCTATTTCCATCCGGGTTATTCCGCAATATTCCGTGAAGCTGAACGGAAACACTTCAAATTCAACGTAACGTCCCGACAAAAGTGTGGCTAACTCTCCCGACAAAAGATTGGAGTTGGAGCCGCTGATAAACAGTTCGCACGGCTCGGCAAAATCCTGAGAATGTGAATTAACGAACTGTTCCCATTCATCAATATATTGTATTTCGTCTATAATAATATAGACTTTGCCCGTCGGATTGAATGTTTGTCGGTAAACGTTGTAGAGTTCTTCCAATTCCGCAGCACTTCGCAAAGTGGCTAATTTCATATACTCTTTGTTGATATAAAGAGTATTTTCACTCAGAACACCTTCAGAAATCAGTTTGGATGCGATTTGGCGCAAGATGTAGCTTTTCCCTGCACGTCGTTGACCTACAAGCACTTTTACCAACTTATTGCCAATGTATTGGCCAACTTTTTCGGTGTAAAATGTTCGGGGATAGCCCAAGTCAATCAGATTGCTGTCCCAGAAATTGTACTTTCTTATGGAATCAATTATTTCAATCATGTTTGAATCTTTTTTGCAAATATAGTTATTTTCAAATACGCTTGAAATTATTTACAGAATTTGAGCTGATTATTTGATAACCTGCAAAAACCTGTGTTTGACTCATGCGTAGAATTCTCAAGCTCAAACGATGCCTTATAGACTCCTGACTGTTCTATCTGACCAAAGTCTTACACAGCTTCCTTCACGGCAACGATCGTATAAAACTCAATTGTAAAAAGATTTGTTTACAAATTTGCATCTTTTTCAACAACGGCTCTTGTTTGGATCATTTCAAACGTGTAGTCGACACTTTTACATTCTTGAACTACTATCAGGAATAATTCCTGTTATTGGTTCACAAACGACCACGGTTACTGTGGCATTTTGGGCAAGCTTACAGTATCTCGCTCAGTTTCCAGGCTTGAACGTGTTTTATTCCGCCTCTTAATGGCAACGTCAAGTCATCAAGGGAGACGACCACCTTTTCATAATGATCATCGATGGCTTCGAGCGAAGCGTATTCCCTCTCAATCGTCGCCTCATCGGCAAGTATATAGGAGCTTTGAAGGTAAATAATTCGATCAGCCTTGGTTGCGACAAAATCAACTTCTTTGCCGCGCAGCGCTCCGACATACACGTCGAAACCTGCCCTGCGCAACTGTAGATAGAGTAGGTTTTCAACGAAATACCCGAATCCATAACCATAGCCCGGGTATAGATAATTCTTGTAGGCCACGTCGTTTAGATAGAATTTGGCTACGCCCGACAACGTTTCTTTTCCTTTTATGTCGTATCTGTCACAACGATGAAGAAGAAAGGTATCCTCAATATACCCTATATAGGTAGAAACGGCATCATAACTTGTCCGACGCCCCAAACCTTTAAAGTAGTTGACAATATTGTTAATAGAGATGAGGTTTGAAGCGTTGTTAACCAAAAAGACAAAAATATCCTCAAGCATCTGAGGATCTCTTACGCTGTGTCGCTGAATAATATCCCGTAGAAAAACGGTGTCCTTTATGGCAGACACATAATTACGTTTTATTTCCTGATTATGCAGCATAAACAACTCGGGGAGACCTCCACTATTCATGTACTCTACATAACTTTGCCGACCAATAACCTGTTGTGTCATACCCAAGTATTCAGAATAACTGAACGGAAATACCTCGAATTTGACATACCGACCTGAAAGTAGTGTTGCCAATTCACCGGAGAGCATCGTAGAATTTGAACCACTGATTAACACCTCGTAGCTATCAATATAATCTTGCGAATAGGAGTTAATGAGTGTTTCCCAGCCTTCTATTATTTGCACCTCGTCAATAAACAAATAAACTTTGCCGGAAACGTTCCATTCCTTCTTGTATAACTTCACCAGTACGTCTAGATCCTTATACGTTCTCAGAAAGTCGAATACGGCCAATTCACGGTTTATGTATAGCGTATTTATCGCTGGTATACCGTTATCGATAAGTTGTCTGGCGATTTGTCGTAAAATATAGCTCTTCCCGGATCGGCGCTGTCCTACAAGGACTTTGATTAGCCGATTACCGATATAACCGGCAATTTTACCAGTGTATTCGTCTCTTTGATACCCCAAATCAAAGGGGCTTGTACCCCAGAAATTGTACTTTTGCAGAAGTGCGCATTTTTCGTCCATAGCCGAATATTTTGAGCAAATATACAATATTTTCGTCTATAAACGAATTTCTCGATATTTCTTTGGCTCTTTGTGAAAGGGAGGGGCGGGGAGCGCTGTCAATAAAAGCAGCGGGAAGCGAAGGTGATTCCATAGTGTTTGATATTAAAAACATTTTACCTACTTTTGTGCATTATATCAAACATTATTATGAAAAGAGAGAAAACGGTTTTATTGCCAAAGTTAAGGTCCATTTTAGAAGAGATGGGCGAGAACATTAAGCTTGCCCGTTTGAGAAGGAAATTATCGGCGGAGCAAGTGGCGGAGCGTGCCGGCATATCCCGCTCCACCCTATGGCAGGTTGAAAAAGGACTGCCGGGTACTTCGTTGGGAATATATGCCCAGGTATTATTTGTACTGGGATTGGAAAAAGATATACTTCTGATTGCCAAAGACGATGAATTGGGCAGAAAACTGCAAGACGCAAACTTACGCACAGGTTCGCGGGCGCCAAAAAAACAGATCCTATGAAGCGTAAAGAGATATACGTGTATGCCGACTGGATGGAATTAGGCAAACCCGTCTTGATGGGAATCTTGTCGGTTGACCTGTTAAGAGGAAAGGAAATCATTTCTTTTGAATATTCCGATGTCTGGTTTAAATCCAATCATACACACCTTCTGGATCCCGAGTTGAGATTGTATTCCGGTGCCCAATACCCAAGAGACGAAAAACCGAATTTCGGATTATTCTTAGACTCCTCACCCGACCGTTGGGGACGTGTTTTGATGAAACGTAGAGAGGCCATTCTCGCCAAAACCGAAAACAGGCCTGTTCAGACACTTTATGAATCTGATTATTTATTGGGAGTATATGACTTGCATCGTATGGGTGCGCTTCGTTTTAAACTTGATCCCAATGAAGAATTTTTAGACAACAACAAAAACTATTCAGCTCCGCCATGGACTTCTATCCGGGAACTGGAACAAGCAAGCCTCGAATTAGAAAATAATATAGAGCAAGACAAGCCCGACTTGCTGAAATGGATAAATCTACTGATGGCTCCAGGCTCGTCTCTTGGTGGAGCCAGGCCCAAAGCAAGCGTACAGGACACAAGCGGATCGCTTTGGATAGCAAAATTTCCCAGCAAAGACGACATAATTGACACAGGAGCCTGGGAGATGCTGGTGAACGAATTAGCACAAAAATCGGGCATCAGAACTGCTCTTGCAATGATTAAAAAGTACAACAACAAGCATCATACTTATTTAACAAAACGATTTGACAGAACACCGGCTGGAGAACGGATTCATTTTTCATCTGCCATGACTTTGTTGGGCTACAGCGATGGTGCGGGAGCCGACGATGGTGTCAGTTACCTTGAATTGGTAGAATTTATCATTCAAAACGGCGCGAATGTAAATGCAGATTTGGAAGAATTGTTCAAACG
Organism: Bacteroidales bacterium; assembly: GCA_003506275.1. Lineage (GTDB taxonomy): Bacteria > Bacteroidota > Bacteroidia > Bacteroidales > UBA1402 > UBA8389. The sequence continues at coordinate 8,837 of DOBD01000123.1, forward strand.
AATTGTTTATTCGATAGCTGTCAGCAATACAGACGACCATTTGAGAAATCACGGATTTATCTTAACTCAAAGCGGTTGGACACTTTCTCCTGCCTATGATATCAATCCCAATCAATACGGAACCGGCTTAAAATTAGCTATTTCTGAAAGCGATAATTCCTTGGATTTTAATCTCGCATTAAGCGTTGCACCATATTTCAGATTAACAGAAAACAAAGCAATTAAGTTAATTGAAGACATAAAAAGAACTGTCTCCGGCTGGGAAAAAACAGCAAGCAAATACGGAATATCAATGATAGAGCAAGACTTAATGAGGCCGGCTTTTAGGTGGAAATGAGAATAGCTGGCTTATTAATGTAGCGTCTGTCGATTTGCCCGTAAGCGTAGTAAAAGCAAAAACGCCAGGAATCTTGTTACAGAATCTTAGCGTTTTCTCTTGCGGTATGGACGGGACTCGAACCCGCGAAGCTTCGCTTCGCTTTTCCCTTGTCTTATAATCCCTCCCGCCTCCCTTTGGGAAAGGGAGGGGCGGGGGTCGCGGGTTCGAGTAGACCGGTAACAGAAAAGGGCCTGATTGCTCAGGCCCTTTTGGCGGTATGGACGGGACTCGAA
>DOBD01000250.1 GCA_003506275.1 Bacteroidales bacterium
ATCAACCACCTTTAATAAGCCAAAAAAAAATATATTTGCCCTAGCTGAATGGTCTATTCGATCAGGCAGCGTGTGAAAAGACGTAAAATCTAGTAACCGATGAAGCAAACACGTATACCCGTACCCTTACGTTGGCTTTTGCTCTTGTTGCCCGTAGTGGCGATGTCTTGCGACGATAAATTGGCCGATTACTACAAGGAACCGGATTGGTTGAAAGGCAGTATCTACGAAGTACTGCAGGACAGGGGCGATTATACCATTTTCTTGAAGGGTATCGACCTGGCCGGTTTTAAGCCCATGGTCAATGGTAAAAGCATCCTTACCGTGATGGCTCCCAACGATGAGGCTTTCACCACCTACCTGGAGGCCACCTATGGCACTGGTGCTACCATTGAAGCGTTGACTCAGCCTGAATTGAAGAAACTCATCGGCTTTCATTTGCTCTACTACGCTTTCGATAGGGAGAAGTTGATTAATTTCAGACCCAACGAAGGGGATGCCGCCACGGATGAAGAAAGAGACATCAACGCCGGTCTTTTTTACAAGCACAGAACCAAAAGTCAGGATGGCATCACCCTGGAGTTAGACACTGCAGGCAATTGGGTCAANNCCGTATGTTCCAAACCAAACAGATTGATGCCAATTATAATTACGAATACTTCTATCCAGGTACCTCATGGGACGGTGAGGCCGGTTTCAACGTATCAAACGCCAAAGTCGATGAATACTCCGTACTCAGTGACAATGGGTATGTTTACCTGATCGACAAGGTGCTCAAACCCTTGGAAACCATTTACAAGGAACTGGCATCCAACCCAGATTATTCCGACTTCCTGGCCCTTTATGACAAATACGATTATTACACAATCGATCAGAACCTAACCCTTGACTATGGTAATGGTACGGACCTGTATCAGCATTACCACACATCACCCATGGCCAACATTGCCAGTGAGTGGCCGGTGACTGATTATAAAAAGGTGTCCGACCTGGCCTTCACTTCCTATAGTGTGTTTGCTCCCAGCAACGAAGCGTTTACGCGTTTTTTCGACGATTATTGGAAGGTTGGTGGGTACGATTCACTCTACGAGGTCAGCCCTCAATCCATCGAATACTTGCTGTACAACTGTGTGTATCCCTCATCACTGGTTTTTCCGGAGGAAATCAAGAAGGGCTTGATTAAAAACAGTTACGGCACCGTCATCAAATTTGATGTAGACGCAGTCAAACCACAAAACCGCATGATGTGTGTCAATGGTACGCTCTATGGCTGTGATGAGTTGACGCCGCCGGCCATGTTCGGATCGGTGACTGGCCCGGCCTTTCAATACAAGAAATTCAGCTATTTTCTCAAGATGATGACCACGGCTGAGCTGGTGATGACTTTGTGCTCTGATGCTACCAGTTATTTCATGCTGTATCCCTCTGATGCTGTCATGAACGCGAGTGGCATCACGCTGACCGACAACGTGCTGTACCGTGGAGCCAACAAAGTGGGCAGCGGTCCTCAACAGAATTATGTTTATTCTCACGTGGTCAGTAGGGACGGTATCACAGGTTCATACGATGCGTTGCCGCTGGGATCCGGATCGGGTGACCATGTGTTCAGGACGTTGACACCAGGCTCTGTCCTTTACTGGTACATGTCCAACGGAAGACTCACCAACAGCGTCAAGTTCAATGAACTCCTGTATGTGTCCGGTACCACTGAAGACGATGTTTTCTGCGAATTGGAAGAACTCAACTTCAGAGAGGGTTGGACCAACGGAAAAACCTACGCCTACACCAATAGTAAGAAGCCATTCCTGTTGGAAGGCTCCCAGGAAAACGCCATCTACCCCAAGTTCGTACCCATGATGCTGAACAACCGCAATGATGCCTCCAAGCCCTACTATGGTTTCATCCAACTCCTTGATCTGGCCGACATGTACGATACGGAGACACAGTCCATCAACGCCATGGTGGAAAGTTGCCTTTTGTTTCTGCCCACGACAAACGCCATCAAACAAGCCATCCTTGACGGCAAGGTGCCTGGCTTACTTACCACCAACACCACCATCAACGATTCGGCCTTTTTTGTCAACTGCACCGTTACTGATCAGTCGGCCATGCAGTATTACCTGTTGAAGTATTTTATCCCTTTCAGTTCGGCTGTCATTTCCAACTACCCGTATGTTGGTTGGGAAGAAGACACGTCGAAAGGTGGACTGCCCACGTTGCAGACCTACGACGTCGTCGATACTGACGGAAAGGCAACCACCATTACGACCAGGATGCACGTGACCGATACGGGTGGCCGGCTGAAGGTACAGGAAATGGACAACAACGGCGTCTTGCAGGGACAAGCCGTGGAAGTGGTCGGGGAGTACCATTATTTCCCCTTCATTTTCGACGATGCCTGTGTTCACTTTATCAAGGAGGTGCTGTGATATGAGAAACACGACAACCATGAACAGATTAATCCTTAGCCTGCTGTTCTTCCTGGTTTTGGCGATGCCCATCGTTCAAGCCCAGTCAGTCAGGTACATCAAAGGAAAAGTGTACGAACGCATTGGTGGTAAGACGGAGGCCTGTCCAGGTGTCAACGTGTACATCGCCAACGAGCAAAATCGTTCACTCATCGGCACCACGACCAACGTCAATGGGGAATACTCCTTAAAGGTACCGGCCTACGACGGCAAGATGAAGGTGATGTTTACCTTTATTGGTATGAAAGCCCAGCAATTCATCTATACGGGTCAGTCTGAACTTAACGTGACCCTGGAAGAAGACGCCTATGCCCTCGGGGAGGTGACCGTAACCCAAGAAAGGCTGGAAAAAAACGAAATGGGTATCACCACCCGCGAACAAACCTTTGCCACCCAGCGCATCAATATGGAAGAAGCACTGGAGGGTTTGCCCGTTTCTTCCGTTGAGGAAGCCTTACAAGGCCGTCTCGCAGGGGTAGACATTATTGCAGGCGGTGATCCTGGCGCCAAGAGTGCCATCCGTATACGCGGAACAGCCACCTTGAATTCCAACGCCGATCCTCTTATTGTGATCAACGGGGTGCCTTATTCTACCGATATCGACGACTCCTTCGACTTTGCCACGGCCAACAACGAGGATTTTGCCGATATGCTCAACNNCGAATCCATCGAAGTACTCAAGGATGCAGCCTCCACCGCCGTTTATGGTACCAGTGGCGCCAACGGTGTATTGTTGATTACCACCAAGAAGGGCACCAAGGGCAAAACCCGCTTCACTTTTTCCAGCAAAGGAACCGCCAAGCTCCAACCCAGGGGCATACCCATGCTAGACGGTAACGAATACGTGGCCTTTGTTCAGGATGCCATTTGGAACACAGCCAACGCCCAGGGTATTGCCAATTCTTCCTCCTTGCTTGAACTGTTGTTTGACACACCTGAAATTAATTATAACACCGATTGGCGCTACTTTGATGAATACAACGCCAATACCAACTGGCTTTCCTACGTGGAAAAAGACGCCTTCATTTCCGACAACAGTTTTTCCATGTCGGGTGGGGGAGACAAGGCTACCTACCGTTTTTCCCTGTCATATTTGGATGAAGGTGGAACCACGGTGGGCACGGGCCTGAATCGTCTGACATCCAGCCTCAACATCGGTTATCGTTTCTCGGACAAGCTTCGTGTGGACGCCGATTTCACCTATTCTGATTCCCGTAAGAAGGACAACTGGACAACGGCAGTCCGATCGGAGGCGTTACGTAAAATGCCCAATAAAAGCCCCTATTGG
>DOBD01000251.1 GCA_003506275.1 Bacteroidales bacterium
GCAATACCCAATCCCGCCTAGGGGAGCGGAATCGAAGAGAGAACAAATGGTACAGAAACGTCGTAAAGAGAGCCATGGGATGGCAACCCTGCGGGATGCCAACCCACGGTTACATGAAGAGATTCAGGTTGGCTGACTCGGTGCGTTCCAGGTAGGTGGCGACACCACCAATCTGAACCCCATCGATGAATTCCTCCGCCTTGACCCCCATCACATCCATGGACATCTGACAAGCCACAAAGTTGATCCCGTTTTCAAGCGCCGACTTCATCATGTTTTCCAGCGAATCAACCTGCCGTTTCTTCATGACTATTCGCATCATTTTACCACCCAAGCCACCCATATTCATTTTGGACAACCCGAGTTTACGGCTGGATGAGGCCATCATCATACCGAACATCTTGCCAAAGATATCCTTGGAAACGGCCGGTTTGTGCTTCCGTTTGATGACGTTTAGGCCCCAGAACGTGAAGAAGATGGTCACCTTTTTACCCATGGAGGCCGCGCCATTGGCAATAACAAACGTCGCCAACGCCTTGTCGAGGTCGTCACTGAAGCAGATCAGCGTAGCATCCTTGCTGCCGGCGGTTAGCGTTGGAGCAGCTTGGGGTTCCCCCTTGCGGATGGATGCCTTGATGCGATTATCTTCCTGAGTCAGTTCCAATAACTCATGTCCGGTGACCTTGGTCCATGCCTGAACATCCTTGTAGAATCCGGCATCCGAGGCCGTAATGTTAAGTACTTCACCCACGGGCAAGTCATCGATGGCTTTTTTTAATTTGAGGATGGGCCCTGGGCATTGGAGGCCACAGGCATCCACCATCTTCAGCGGTTCAACCGAAAATACAGGCGCTTTTTGAGGTTCCTCTTTCTTTCCTTGATAAATCAAATCATCAATACCTATGTAATCCTTGGCGAACAGGTCTTCGTTGCTTTGTTTCTGGCTGGCTGTCTCATAGGTTTTAAGGCCGCCCGACAAATTAAAGACGTTGGCAAACCCGTGTTGTGTCAAAATACGACAGGCTACGTGGGCCCGTAAGCCGACACCACAGAAAACCACTATCTTGTTATCCTTGGGTAATTCGTCCAAATGGGCCCTTAATTCATCCAGCGGTATGTTGACAGCCCCCTCAATGGAACCCAATATAAACTCATCCCTGGTGCGTATGTCGAGCAGGAATAAGCCTTTGCCATGACTCTCTATTACTTCGCGCCAGGAAATGATGCGGGTAGTACCATCCAGGATGTTTTCAGCCACCATGCCGGCAATGTTTACCGGATCTTTGGCCGACGCATAAGGGGGAGCATAGGCGTGCTCGATGTCCGCCAGTTCATGGACAGTCTTGCCGGCTTGTATGGCAGTAGAAAGCAGGTCAATGCGTTTGTCTACTCCATCGAAGCCCACGATCTGGGCACCCAGGAGTTTTCCATCTCCCGGAGCAAAGGAAATCTTGAGGGTCATGGGTTGCGCACCGGGGTAATAGCCGGCATGAGAAGAGGCATGGATCGTAGAGTCGATGTGGGGTACGTTCAAACGTTGCAATAACTTGCCCGACAGACCGGTAGAAGCTACTGTTAGGTCGAAGACCTTGGCGATGGCCGTATTGATCGAGCCCTTGTACCGCTTCACATTGCCTCTGACCAGGTTGTCGGCCAGGATACGTCCCTGTTTATTGGCTGGGCCGGCCAGGTATGAAATCATTTTCTGACCCATCACCGGATTGGCAAACTCAATGACATCCCCCAAGGCGTAGATGGCTGGATCTGATGTTTGCAGGAAATCGTTTACCACGATACCCCCCGTTTCTCCGATGGCCAGACCAGCCTCCTTAGCCAGGTGGCTGTCAGGGCGCACGCCAATGGATAGGATGACCATGTCGGTCGTGATGGTTTTAGACGAATTCATGGTCACCACCAGCCTGTCCTTGGGTCGGCTGAAGGAGGCAACGCCCGATTTGAGGTAAAATTCCACGTGCTTTGTTTTGAGGTGTTGATGTACCAGTGCGGCCATGGAATAGTCCAGGGGGGTCATCACTTGTTCGGCCATTTCGACCAGTGTAACCTTGAGCCCTGCCTTGTGTAAGTTCTCCGCCATTTCCAGGCCGATAAAGCCAGCGCCCACCACCACGGCGTGTTGTGGGGTGTGCTCTTCGATGTAGCGCTTGATGGTGTCGGTATCCGTAACGTTGCGCAAGGTGAAGATACCCTCCAGGTTGATACCGGGAAGCGCCGGTTTGATGGGCTCTGCGCCCGGTGACAGCACCAGCTTGTCGTACGACTCCACGTAGGTTTTCTCCGATAGGCTGTTCTTGACCGTCACTGACTTGGCCGTGGGGTTGATGGAGATGACTTCCGAATGAGTCCTGACATCCACGTTAAAACGCGTGCCAAACGAGGAAGGCGTCTGGATCAGTAGGTTGTCCCTGTCGGTGATGACGCCGCCGATGTAGTAGGGCAGTCCGCAATTGGCATAGGAGATGTGGGGTCCACGTTCAAACAGGATGATGGTGCAGTGTTCGTCGAGTCGCCTGAGGCGGGCGGCTGTCGTGGCACCACCGGCTACGCCGCCAATGATCAAGTACTTCATGTCGATGGGATTTTTACGCAATTTGCTGCAAAGGTACCTAATAGATTTAAAGCGGAAAAATTATTAGTGGAAAATATGTCATCTGAAAAATAGATGAAGAGTGTTAATTTCTGTTTCACAAACGTCAAATAACTAAAAAGTGGGAGGAAATGTTAAAATTCAACCTATTTTTGTTGCATGAGAAAATCGGTAATTTGGCTGCTGGTAGGGTTGATGGTGTTGACATTCACCAGTTTGATGGTGATGCAATACACCTATATCCGTACCCTGACCAGGACCAGAGCTGAACAATTTGACGAATCCGTACGGCGGGCTTTGTTCCAGGTCGTGCGCAATCTCGAACTGGATGAGACGGCCAGGTACCTGGAGGAAGAATTGGATGAACGGGAAGCCAGGGCCCTGAGCCTTTCTCCAATGGGTCCACTGACGACGACGACCTCCAAAAAATCCTCCCGATTATTATCCATAGGCGGTTCTCCTTCCTTTTCCTCCGTCATGGAGTTTCAGGAAACCACCACCTTGACGCAGACAGGCCCCAAAGTATTCATATCCATGAGCAAGGGCAACACCTTGTACAATACCACGGCCAAGGTGCAGGAAAACCTGAGGGAGCGCTACCTGGCCCAAAAAGGGTTGATGGAAGATGTCATTCTCCGCATGCTGTACGAAGCCAACGACAGACCCATCGAACAACGCATTGATTTCAGTAAACTGGAACACTACCTCATGGTGGAACTGACCAATAACGGTCTGGGCGATATACCCTTCCATTTCAGGGTCACGGATAAGGGCAACAAGGAAGTATACCGCTGCAGGGATATGTTGGGAACCCCCCGTAAAGCCTACAAACAAGCCCTTTTTCCCAATGATCCAGGTGTCAAGACCGGTACCCTCTACCTGACCTTCCCGCGCCGTAAAAACCAGGACATTGAAAACCTGAAGATTTTCGTGCCCTCCGTGTTGCTGTCCATTGTCTTGTTGATGGTTTTTGGATTCACCATCTTCATTATCTTCAGGCAGAAAAAACTGAGTGATATGAAGAATGATTTTGTCAACAACATGACCCATGAACTCAAAACCCCCATCTCCACCATATCGCTGGCAGCCCAGATGCTCAGGGATGTTGATGTGGGCAAGACGCCGGCCATGCTCAAGCATATATCCGGAGTGATTGTCGATGAAACGAAACGGTTGGGTTTCCAGGTTGAAAAAGTCCTGCAAGTATCCCTCTTCGAACGGGATAACGCCAACCTCACGTTCAAGGAAGTCGATGTGAACGATATGTTGGACAATGTCATTGCCACATTCAAGCTTAAAGTGGAAAACTTCGACGGCGTCATCAATAAGGATCTGAAAGCCCTTCAATCAGACATTACGGCCGACGAAATGCATCTGACCAACGTGTTCTTCAATTTGATGGACAACGCCGTCAAATACCGTCACCCCGACAGGGATCTTACACTGAATGTGAGCACCTGGAACGAGAAAGACATGGTGGTCGTGTGCATCAGGGACAACGGAGTGGGCATCCATAAGGATCATTTGAAAAAAGTGTTTGACCGCTTCTTCAGGGTTCCAACGGGCAACGTTCACAACGTTAAAGGATTTGGCCTTGGTTTGGCCTATGTCAAGAAAATCGTTGAAAATCACAACGGCACCATACGCGCCGAGAGTGAATTTGGCAACGGTACAGCCTTTATCATTCATTTACCATTAATAAAATAGCCTTATGAAGGAAGAAAAGCTGCATATCCTGCTTTGCGAGGATGATGAAAACCTGGGGATGCTCTTACGTGAGTATCTGCAAGCGAAAGGGTTGGTCACCGATTTGATGACCGACGGAGAAAAAGGCCTCAAGGCGTTCCAAAAAACCAAGTATGACATGTGTGTGCTTGATGTCATGATGCCCAAAAAAGATGGATTTACCTTGGCACAAGACATCAGGGCTATCAACGCCGAAACACCCATCATCTTTCTGACAGCCAAGAACCTGAAAGAAGACATACTGAATGGCTTTAAAATCGGAGCCGATGACTACATCACCAAACCTTTCAGTATGGAAGAGCTGTTGTTCAGGATAGAAGCCATCATTCGTCGCGTCAAAGGAAAGAAAGCCAAGGAAGTGTACGAATATCAGATAGGCAAATACCTTTTTGACACACAGAAACAATTGCTGATACTGGGCGACCAGCAAACCAAGCTTACCACCAAGGAATGCGAGCTGCTAACCCTGCTGTGTGCCCATAAAAATCAGATTTTAGAACGTAACTACACCTTGATGACCATCTGGGAAGAGAATACATACTTCAACGCCAGGAGTATGGACGTATACATCACCAAATTACGCAAGCACCTCAAGGACGATGAAACCGTGCAAATCATGAACATTCACGGCAAGGGGTACAAATTGGTCGCGCCAGAATAATGGTATCATATTGTTTGGAGGAACCGGAAATTATGCCTATCTTCGCCCCGCTTTTTGCGGAAAGGGTAACCTGTTGTCAGAAAGCAGCATCAATGTTTTAATTAAACCTATTTATGAACAATTACGAAACCGTTTTCATTTTAACTCCCGTTTTGTCTGATGTACAGATGAAGGAAGCGGTAGAAAAATTCAAGGCCCTGCTCGAAGCAGAAGGCGCTGAAATTGTGCATGAAGAGTCCTGGGGCCTCCGTAAGTTGGAGTACCCCATCGAGAAGAAATCCTCCGGATTCTACCACATGCTCGAATTTAAAGGCAGCTCAGCCGTTGTTGCCAAGTTGGAACTCAATTTCCGTCGTGATGAACGCGTGATCCGCTTCCTGACCATCAAGCAGGACAAGTACCATGCACTGTACGCCGAAAAAAGGAGAAGTTTGAAACAGTTTAAAGAAGTAAAGGAGAACTAAGCCATGGCACAGAATTCATCGGAAATCCGTTATTTGACACCTCCTACGGTAGACCTCAAAAAGAAAAAATACTGCCGTTTCAAAAAAAGCGGCATACGCTACATTGATTACAAGGACCCCGAATTCCTGAAGAAATTCCTGAACGAACAAGGTAAGATCCTGCCCCGTCGCCTCACCGGTACCTCTCTGAAGTACCAACGCAAGGTGGCTCAGGCTGTTAAACGTGCCAGGCACTTGGCCTTGCTGCCCTTTGTAACCGACATGATGAAATAAAAAAGGAGGAACGCTATGAAAATTATATTGAAAGAAGACGTCCCCACCTTAGGTTATAAGGACGACGTGGTGACCGTCAAGGACGGTTACGGGAGGAACTACCTGATTCCCCAAGGCAAGGCCATCGTGGCTACCGAATCTGCCTTGAAAATCATGGCTGAAAACCTCAGGCAACGCGCCCACAAATTGGCTCAATTAAAGAAGGATGCAGAAGCCCAAGCCGCCAAGTTGCAAGGTGTCAGCCTGACCATTGGTGCCAAGGTGAGCTCCACCGGCAAGATTTTCGGCTCAGTAGGGGCCATCCAAATTGCAGAAGCAATGGAAAAAGCCGGGTTCGAAGTCGATCGCAAACTCATCGTCATCAAGGATGCCGTGAAGGAAGTAGGTAATTATACCGCTGTTCTGAAACTGCACCGCGAAGTCAGTGTTGACATACCTTTTGAGGTAGTCGCCGAATAAACGCAACACGATCCAACAAAAAAAGCACCTCGAATGGGGTGCTTTTTTTATGCCCGGCTCAATGCCTGGCTCACGCTGTCCAACTCGAAGATCGAACCGGACCGCCGGTTAGGAGCAAAAAAAAGGTCCGCACTGAGGCGGACCTTTTCAATGTCTTCAAATTGCTTATTCAGCAACGGGAGCGGCTTCTTCAGCAACAGGGGCCAGTGAGTCAGCAGCGGGAGCAGCTTCTTCAACGGCAACAACTTCTTCGGTTGCAACTTCTTCGGCGGGAGCTTCAGTTTTGTTACCACAGGAAGCGAAGGAAACAGCTACGATAACAGCAAAGAACAATACTAACTTTTTCATTTTTTTCTGTTTTAAAACAATAAATAGGAGTTCATTGAAATCGCGGCAAAATTACGTATATTTTTCTAGTTGTGTACGGGAATTCGTAAAAAAAACTAAAAAACTTTTTTTTGTGCCCTTTTTTTGCCTAAAATGCCGAAAAAATGTATAATAATACGGTATATATACGAAATTTTGAGACCATTTGCACCACTAGTAACACGCTCGGCGGTTTACTCAGATGACTCAAAAAACGTACCTTTGCGGGTAGATGTGTAGCGCATGACAGACAATACTATTTTCCCTTATCGTAGGGTATATTATACCAGTCTCGGTTGCAAGTTGAACTTTGCCGAGATGTCCAGTTTGGGTAGACAGCTTGAAGCGGCTGGCTTTCTGCCTGTACGTGCCGGCGAAGAAGCCGATCTATGTGTTATCAACACCTGCTCCGTTACGGAGACGGCCGACAAGAAAGACCGACAGGTAATACACCGGGTCATTCGTCGGTTTCCCAACGCGTTTGTCGTGGTGACCGGGTGTTATGCCCAACTCAAACCCGAAGACATCGCCGCCATTCCCGGTGTTGACCTGATTCTCGGTGCCAACGAGAAGATGGATTTGCCAGCCTACCTTGAGAAAGTGGAAACTGGAGCCGCAAAGGCAGTGCTGACCACTCCCATCAAGGATGTGAACACCTTCCAGCCGGCTTTTTCCAGGGACGACAGAACCCGGTATTTCCTCAAAGTACAAGATGGTTGTGATTACTACTGTACCTATTGTACCATACCCAAGGCCAGAGGGCGTAGCCGTAACGGTAGCATCGCTTCGCTGGTCGAACAAGCCAAGCAAATTGCCGCTGAGGGTGGACTGGAAATCGTACTGTCCGGTGTGAACATCGGCGATTTCGGCAAGACCACCGGAGAGTCCTTCCTGGACCTGCTCAAGGCACTCGATGACGTGACGGGCATCAGCCGCTTCCGCATCTCTTCGGTAGAACCCAACCTCCTCACGGAGGATGTCATCCGCTTTGTGGCTACGTCCAAGCGTTTCATGCCGCATTTCCACATACCCTTGCAGGCCGGTAACGACACGGTTTTGCGCCTTATGCACCGCCGTTATGACACCAGCCTGTTCGCCTCACGGATAGCCTATATCCGGCAACACATGCCCCATGCTTTCATCGGAGTCGATGTCATTGTAGGTACTCGTGGGGAGACGGATGACTTGTTTGAGTCGGCTTATCGTTACATGGAATCCCTGGACGTCACTCAATTTCATGTGTTCCCCTATTCCGAAAGGCCGGATACCAAAGCCCTCGGGATCGATCACACCGTGTCGCAAAAGGAAAAGAAGCGCAGGCACGAACTGGTACAGGCATTGTCGGAGCGCAAATGGAACACCTTTTACGAGCGTCACATTGGCACAACACAAACCGTCTTGTTTGAACAGGCGGTCAAGGGTGACCGTATGGTGGGATTCACCGCCAACTATATCAGGGTGGAGGCAGCCTACCATCCCGAGTGGGTAAACAACCTGGTGCCGTTAGGCTTGGGAGGATTCAATGAGGATGGTACGGCACTAACAGCCATCCTGNNATCCTGTCGCATCAGGAATAGTCCTGTCGTAACAGGGCTAGGCCGGATGTAAAAACGGTACGTTACACCAGAAAACAACCAACAAACAACGATGAAAAGTCTGAAGGATACCTGGTTATATTATTTGCTCAAGCCCTTGTCTCTGTTGCCAATGGGCTGTTTGTTCGCATTGTCCGATGGCTTGATCTATCCCGTGGTTTACCACCTGGTGGGATATAGGCGCAAGGTGGTCAGGGCCAACCTATTCAACGCTTTTCCTGACTGGTCGGAGGCCGAAAGAAAGCACGTGGAAAAGCGGTTTTACCGTCATTTCTGCGACAGTTTCATGGAAATGATCAAAGTGTTAAGCATGTCTTCCGAGGAAGCCGGTCGTCGCATGCGCTTTCTCAACGCAGAAGTGGTGACTGATTTCGCTGCTAAAAACCAGGGAGTCTTGGTTGTATTGGGGCATTACGGAAACTGGGAGTACCAACCTTTCCTGTTTTTTCACATGCTCAAACACGGCAATCAGCAAGGATACAGCGTTTACCGCCCTTTGAAAAGCCGGGCTTTTGATTACCTTTACCAACGCATCCGTACACGGTTCAACGGCAACGTGGTGACCAAGGAAGACACCTACCGGTTGGTGGTTCGCCTACGGCGTGACAACATACCCGGTGTATTCGGTTTGGTCAGCGACCAGTCTCCGTCAAGAAACAACCTGAATTATTGGACCACCTTTCTCAATCAGGATACGGCCATCTTGACGGGGCCAGAGCGTATGGCCAGGCAGACTGGTTTCGCCATCGTATTTGCCGACGTCTCCAAGGTGAAGCGAGGGTATTACCAGACCAGGTATATCTGCTTGACCGATCAGCCCAAGGCTGAGCCTGAGAACGCCTTGACGGAACGCTACGCCCGCCTGATGGAAGCCAGCATCCTGAGAGATCCGGCTTACTGGTTGTGGACGCACAAACGATGGAAACATAAGCGCCCTGAACAAACAAACTGACAGGCATATGATAAAGAAACCCGTGAAGACCGCTGTTGTAATTCTCAATTGGAATGGGCTGTCGCTGCTCAAACAATGGTTGGGCACTGTCGTGGCGCATTCGCTGAACGGTGCCACGGATGTGGAGGTGGTCCTGGCCGATAACGGATCGACCGACAGTTCGTTGGAGTATGTCAGAACCGCNNAAGGGTATAACCTGGCTTTGGCGGAAGTGAATGCGGAATATGTGGTTTTGCTCAATTCGGACGTGGAGGTCACGCCCGGTTGGCTGGATCCCCTGATCGCCTATCTGGATACCCATCCTGAGGTGGCCGGATGTCAGCCTAAAATCAGATCCCTGAGGCAGCGCGAGACCTTTGAACACGCAGGAGCGGCCGGTGGGTACATCGACTGGCTGGGTTATCCGTTCTGCCGCGGAAGGATCATGAACGACGTGGAAGTGGATACCGGTCAATACGAGACGGTTGAAGAGGTCTTCTGGGCAACGGGAGCCTGTTTATGCATCCGATTGGATGCCTTCAGGGAGGTAGGGGGGCTTGATGCCCGTTTCTTCGCCCATATGGAAGAAATCGACTTGTGTTGGCGCCTCTGGCAACGCGGTTTTCATTTGGTGTGTGTACCTCAAAGTACTGTCTATCACTTGGGAGGGGCCACGCTTCACAAGAGCAACCCTCGGAAAACGTTCCTGAATTTCCGGAACAACCTGTTGATGATTTATAAAAACAGATCGACTGATTCCCTCTGGGCCGTGCTGTTGATCCGAGGAGTGATGGATTACCTTTCTGCCTGTGTCTTTCTATTGACGGGAAAAACGGGTGATGCCCTGGCGGTTTTCAAGGCAAGATGGGCCTTTTGGCGACTGAGGAAACAATTCAAGACCCAGCGGCAGGAAAACCTACGGCTAGCCAAACGACGTGAGATCCCCGGCCTATACAAGGGAAGTCTGGTGCTGGGGTATTACGTGTGTGGCAAGAGGCGGTTTACGGATTTCTTCCCTGTGAAGGCCCAACGAGAAGAGCGTTTGCCGTAAGGAAGCGAACGTCCCCCCTGGCTCAATAACCCAGGATTTTCATCATCGATTTGTAGCTTTGTTCCTTGGCGAAGAGCTTGGTGTAGTATTCACCGTCTTCGTCCAGGTCGATCAATACCATTTTGGGCGCTGGAATCAAGCAGTGCTGGAGGCCTCCGTAGCCACTCAACGATTCCTGATAGGCGCCACAATGGAAGAAGCCGATGTATTGCTCCTTGTCAGGTACGATCTTGGGCAAGAACACGGCGTTGGAGTGGGCTTCCGAGTTGTAGAAGTCCTCGCTGTCGCACGTCAGTCCACCCAGGTGAACCCGTTGGTATTCGGAATCCCAGTTGTTGATGGCCAGTTGCACAAAACGCTGGTTGATGGCCCACGTGTCGGGCAGCGTGGTGATGAAAGAGCTATCGATCATGTTCCATAACTCCCTGTCGTTTTGTTGCTTCTGGTTGATGATGGAGTAAAGCATGGCGCCGCTCTCGCCCACGGTGAACGATCCGAATTCGGTGAAGATGTCGGGTTCCTTGACCTTGTTCTGTACACAAATATTCTTGATCTGTGAGATGATTTCTTCGGCCATGTACTCGTAGTCGTATTCAAAATCCAGGTGGACCTGAATGGGGAATCCCCCGCCTATGTTGATCGTATCGAGTTCCGGGCAGATTTGTTTTAATTCGCAGTATAATTCAACAGCCTTGATCAATTCATTCCAGTAATAGGCGGTATCCTTGATGCCGGTGTTGATGAAGAAGTGGAGCATTTTGAGTTCCACCAAAGGATTGGTATTGATCTTCTCCAGGTAATAAGGAATGATGTCGTTGTATCGGATGCCCAGTCGGGAAGTATAGAAGTCAAACTTGGGTTCTTCTTCTGAGGCAATGCGGATGCCCACCTTGATCGTTTGCTCCATGTCCTTCATCAACAAGTCAAGCTCGAACTTGTTGTCCAGGATGGGTATGGTGTTCTCAAACCCTTGTTTGATAAGACTTTGGATATTCTCAATATATTGCGGTCGCTTGAATCCGTTGCAAATGATGTATTTGTTTTTGTCCAATTTGCCGTTTTCATACAACGTTTCGATGATGTTGATATCAAAGGCGGATGAGGTCTCTATATGGACATTGTGCTTAAGTACTTCTTCCAAAACAAACGAAAAGTGTGAGCTTTTGGTGCAGTAACAATAGTGGTAGTCGCCGTCGTATTCGGCCTTGGCCATGGCGACGTTGAACATCCTTCTCGAGCGTTGGATGTTTTGGCCAATCTTGGGTAAGTAGAAGATCCTCAGCGGTGTACCATACTGTTTGATGATATCCATCAAGGGTATGTTATACCAACTCAGCTCGTTGTCGACCAGGCTGAATTCATCGTTGGGAAATTCAAACGACTGCTCAATCAGGTGGATGTACTTGTTCTTCATAACGCCGTCCTTTAAAAATCCGACTCATATGGATTGTATAAAAAAGATCAATCCAAGTGAGATGGATGTTGTGAATACTTGTAAGGGACGGCAAAAGTACGTAAAGTTTTGGATGATTGGTTGAAAAAGGAAGCGTTTTTTTTATCAACGTGTAAGAACAACGCTGGCGCTTTCCATTTCACCGACCAACGGTGGATTCGTCTTTGTCACAGTCACCTCCAGGTTGATAATCATAGGATAGGTGGCTTTGAGTTGTTGGCAGATTCGTTCGGCAACGTGTTCAAGCAGGTTGGATGGGATGGCCATGACCTCAGCGACAGTCTTGTATACGTCTCCGTAATTGAGTGCGTTGTCAATGGTATCCGTTTGGCAGGCCAGCGTAAAGTCGCCACCCAGTTTCAAATCGACCGTAAAGGTGTTGCCTACCATACGTTCTTGGTTAAAAACGCCATGGTGGGCATAGAAACGAAGCCCTTTTAAAATAAGGTAATCCATCTTGATGCGGTTTTGTCCAAATTTACTGGTTATTCGTTGTAAACGAGCCATATCCTGGAAATTTTGTGGATTTCCCGGGTAAATATGTATTTTTGTGGTTCAATAGAAACAATCATGGCAAAAGAAGTAGCAGCAACCAATACGACGGTTTACAGTGTGATCGCCGTAGGAACACGCATAAAGGGCACCATTGATACGGACAACGACATCAGACTTGATGGGCAATTGATTGGCGACATGAAATGCCAAGGGAAGTTGATCATGGGTGGTTCTTCCTACCTTAAGGGAACCATTAACTGTGTCAATGCTGAAATTCTGGGTAAAGCGGAAGCCGATTTGGATGTGAAAGATGTGTTGATTCTGCGCAGTCAATCCTCCATACTGGGGAATATCAAAACGTCGACCTTGGTCATCGAACCAGGGGCAGTTTTCAACGGTACTTGCAGCATGGTTCAACCAACGGCTGAAACCAACACCGACGAATAGGCCCCCATTTTCCTTTCTTCCACTCAACATAAAGAGGGTGTCTCAACAGTG
>DOBD01000237.1 GCA_003506275.1 Bacteroidales bacterium
CGGGTCAAACAAACCAAAAAAACGTGAATCATGGTGGCATACCTGGACGTTTCTTTTGCAGGCCGCCCCATGGGAGTCATGAGTTGGGATAGCCGCGTGGCACAGGGATGGTTTGAGTTTCATACGGACTTTCTACCCAGTAAGCGCTGTGTGTTGCCGCTGGCTGAGGTCGGCCAAACATCGATCAACAGCGCGAAACCCTTGCCACTGGATGGTCGTTGGCCCCTGTTCAAACCGGCGTTTCTAACAGACAACCTGCCAGGACCCTACGCCATATACCTGTTGCGCCATGCGCTGTTGGCCAGCGGCAAGCAGCCTGAAACGTTCCATCCGTTGGCGTGGTGTGCCCTTCAGGGACGAAGAGGGTTGGGATTAATCGGTTTCGAACCGGCCGGTTACCCTGAATTGGACGTAGTGGAATCGGTAGACATCAGCCGTCTGGTCAGGCACCTTCGCACCCTTGAAGGGGGCCACTTGTCAGCCAATCGTATGAGGGAATTGCTGCGTTCCGGGTTGTTTACCACTACGAACAGGCCGGCAGCCTTGCTGGCCATCAACGATTTTACCGGCGCCGTATTATCGGGTCAGGTTGGTATGCCTGTCGGATATCAGGGTTGGATCTGTTGGCTGGATGGCGTGAATCAACTGCCTGTGAGCAACCCCACCTTGCCCTCCCTGGATGCCTGCCTGCTGGCCAACCGTCGGGCGCTGGCCTGTGGACTGGAGGTGTTGGATTGTCGTCCCTTGAAGGACGGCCATTTGACCCATTTGCTGACCAGGCGTCCTGACCGTCAAGATGGCCTATCATACCATCTGTTATCATTTCCGACGTTGCTAACCGACACGGGCGGCGTTCCAACGGATGATTGCGCGGCTGTTTTCCGGTGTCTACGCCAGTTGCGTCTCTCCCATGCCGAACACGCTGCTTTCTTTAGGCGAATAGTATTCAATGGTCTGCTGTACAATCGATTGGAAAACCAGGCGGCTGTATGTTTCCGTTGTACGCCTGAGGGTACATGGCACGTTTCACCCCACACAGGCTTCCCGCCACCGCTGCATGGTGGCATGTGCCTGAACGGTCGGTACAGCAACTGGTCTCTTGATGATTACAGGGAGTTGGGGGCTTCTCAGGGCATCAAGCGTCATGAACGCATCATCACAGACGTTCAATCGGCCGTTGCCGCCCTGACATAAATTTGTCCGGCTTCGTGTTTTACCACCACGACAGGGATGTGAGGCTCCAGAAAACCGACCATGGCTACGGCGTCGTAGGTTTTTCCATCGATGCTAACCTTTCCTGAAGGCTTTAAAATGGTGAGTGTCTGACCTGTTTTGCCCACCAATGTCGTAATTTCCGTTGGTACTCCCACGTACCCATCTTCTTTGTCCTGTGCCTTGGTGAGTGCCACCTTACGCAGGAAAGAATTGGATTGGCCAATTTTGGAGGTGATCCAAATCAGGATCAGAATGGCCAGAACGATGCTGATGGAAACCAGCAAGAACGGTTCTTCCAGCTGGTTCAACCCCTCCGTGTTGAACGAAAAGTCGACGCCCACCAGTGCAAATACCAACCCGAGTATCATGAGCAGGATGCCCAACACGCCGGCCACACCAAAACCAGGTATGATGAATAGTTCAGCCAGCATCAGCAGGGCACCAACGACAAAGGCGATGATTTCCCAATTTTGGGCCAGCCCCTCAAGGTACAAGGGGGCAAAATACAAAATGGCGGCGGCGATCGCGGCCATGGACGGAAAACCGATACCGGGACTTTGCAATTCAAACCAGATACCTGCGACGATGATCATGATCAGGATGGCTCTGAGGGCTGACCCCATTAGGCGCCCCTTAAGTTTGTCCACGCTGGCCATTGTAAAGACGGTCACCTCGTAGTCGTCCAATCCCACGTGTTCGCTCAAGACAGCATCCACCGATTCGGCCAAGCCGTCGCAGTAGCCATGCTTGAGGGCTTCATTGGCAGTGAATGTCAAGACCTTGCCCGTGTCTATGATGGACTCGATGCGGATGTCCGGGTCAACCATGGCCTCCGCGATGCGGGGGTCCCTGCGCCAGACTTCGATCGTATCACCGTTTTCCACCCGCCTCACTTTGCCCTGTGCCTCAGCAGTGGCCCTGATGATGCCTCTCATGTAGGATTGCACCTTGTCTTGTGCGGCGGCACCCGTCTGATCGACCACGGTTGACGCTCCGATCGTCGCTCCGGTCCGCATATAAATACTGTCACAGGCAATGGAAATCAGGGCACCGGCAGAAGCGGCGTTGTTGTTAATGAAAACCCAAACGGGCAGTTTTGCGTCCAGAATGGCCGAACGGATGGAGTCGGCGTACACCACTTCCCCACCGTACGTATTCATATGAATGAGAACCGCGCTAACGTTTTCCTCCGTGGCTTTCTGCAGGCTTTTCTGCATCAACAACCACGTGTAGCTGTTGATGTTTTCCTGTAGGTCAACCTGCAGTATCCTGGACTTTTTTGAGGGAGTCGGGTCGGATTGGGCGCTCAACGGTACGACCATCAAGCAAGCCAACAACAAACCCAGGTAACGGACGGCGGTGTTTTTTTTCATTGCAATCAAGTTCAAATGATCCACTGAATGTGAAAATCGTGTGAGGATATGATGCCAAAGGTAGTTAAAGTTTTGGTATTTTTGAGGGTCGAATGAAACCATCGCTTATGCACCGATTTACCCTCTTGCTGGCCTCCAATGAAGACCCCCACACCCATATGGCCAAGGCCAAAGCCAGCCTTGATGTCTATTTCAATGACACATTAATCTGGTCGAGGATACATGAAAGCAGCCCCTATGGCGTCATGTCTCCGGATGCCCTGCCCTATTTGAATGCGGTCTGCCAGGGCCGTACCTCCCAGGATCTGGAGGCATTCATCGGTTGGTTGAAAGCCTTGGAAACCAGCATGGGGCGCAGGCGGGGTGTAGCCGCCAAGGGTCGCGTCACCCTGGATCTTGACGTGGTGACATGGGATGATGTAGTCTTGAGACCGGTCGATGCGGAGCGCTCCTATTACCTCACCTGCATGGCTGATTTGCCATCGACGGTTTAAAGCACCCCTTTGGTCGTGGGTAATTCAAATCGGTGAACATCCCGCCGGATGGCCATCTTCAGGGCCCTGGCAAATGCCTTGAAAATGCCTTCGATCATGTGGTGCTCGTTATCACCCTCTGCTTTGATATTCAGGTTCATGCGGGCTGCGTCACTCAATGATTTGAAAAAGTGTGAAAAGAGTTCGGTGGGCACATCGCCTACCCTTTCGCGTTTGAATGGGGCGTTCCAGACCAACCAGGGTCTTCCCCCGAAATCCAACGCAACCTGACACAGGCTGTCGTCCATGGGCAGGCAAAAGCCGTACCGTTCCAGGCCCCGTTTGTTGCCCAGGGCTGCCAACAAGGCTTCTCCCAGCGCGATGGCCGTATCTTCAACCGTGTGGTGCTCGTCCACCTGCAAGTCGCCCTTGGTGTGTATGGTCAAATCAATGCCGGCGTGT
>DOBD01000257.1 GCA_003506275.1 Bacteroidales bacterium
GCGGTCAGAAACTTCGTGGTGGGACAAACTGATACGTCCAATCTGACCAGGTACCTCGATCTGACGGCGTTTGCCCGCTGGTACCTGGCGTTTGAGTTGACGGCCAATCCGGATGGTATCTGGAGCATTTATGTGAAAAAGAACCGCAACGACGACAAGTTTTATTTCGGCCCGCTTTGGGATAACGACATTTCTTTTGGGAACTGTAACCGCATTTATTCNNTTGGGACAACGACATCTCCTTTGGCAACTGCAACCGCATCTATTCGGTGGCCAACGATGGACGCAACGAGTCGATTATGGTGAAGTGCTTTTCCAACGGAAATACCAAAACCATGATCAATAAGATACTGAGTATTCCTGAGGTTCAGAAAGTGATTTACATGGAGTGGGATAAAATCCGCCCGGGCTTGGAAGCACGACTGCTACATGTCATTGACAGCTTGACAACCACTCTGGATGCTTCGCAGGAACGTAACTTCTCCAAATCGGTTTGGCCTGTTTTGGATAGAGTGGTTTACAACGAGTTAACTGCCAGGGGTAGTTACGAGGCCGAGGTCAGTTTTCTTAGAAGTTACATGGACGATCGGTATGATTTTGTTGACCAGTATATCCGTACCATGGAGCCGCTGGATCCGGCCGTCTTGTTCACACCTGAAACAGACCGGTACTACATCATGCATTGTCTGAATGGCAAATACCTGTACGCCGAACCTTATGGGGATGGGTATCGCCTGGCTGCCTCCACAACTTTCCCGGCCGATTCCGCCATGGCCAGGTTTGAGGTGGTCATGGTTAAGGAGCGTTTCCAGGAGGCTGTCTATGACCTCCGTAACGAAGCGTACAACCAGTTTGTTTACATCGATTCGGCTGCACAGTTCATACCGCTTGATGCAGAGAGGAAAACCCTGTTCACCCTTTACGACAGCCCCAACGATGCCGGTAAACCGGATCCTTACGTTGGTTTGGTGTCAACCCAAACCACAGCTACCTTGGCTAACCTGGGTATTGATGCCAACAGCACCAATGTGGTGGCTTGGTCAACGGCCAACAAGCGGGCACAGCGTGAATACCGTTTTGTTGATTCGGGCAAGCTCATAACAGCCATCAACCGCACGTTCCAGGAACCCCAGGTGAACCTGGCCGATAACGTGTTGTCTGGTCGGGGTACGCTGACGTTGCAGCAGCTACCTGCCGGGGTGCGTATCCGCGTGTACGGCCTCGATGGTCGGATGGCGGCAACAGCCATGACGGACGGTTATGACACGAGATTGACCTTGCCGGCCGGTGTTTACATCGTTGTCGCTGGCAACGAACGGGTTAAAGTGATGGTCCGCTGATAAAAAAAGCGTATCTGCGCTTGCCCGATGCGGCAGTTTGCGTACTTTTGTGCCCTTAATCCACGTAAATGAACTTGATCAAACGGTATTTCTCCGGGTATAAACGACCCGGAGGCATCAACGACTTGTTGGTGCTGGCCTTTCCGATGATGGTGTCGACCGCCAGCGATGGCGTAATGACTTTCACCGATAGGTTGTTTTTGGCCAGGTTGGGTCCTGACCAGATGAATGCTGCGTTGGGTGGTGGTCTCACCTTTCAGATGTTGACCTTTTTCTTCATTGGTCTGTCCGGGTATTCCACGGCACTGGTGGCTCAGTATTACGCTGCCGGTAAACTGACCAAAGCGCCCAAGGTTACGTTTCAAGCCATTTTGGTGGTGTTGTTGGCCTGGCCGTTTATCAATGCGCTCAATCCCCTGGTCAATCATATTTTCCTGAACGCCAACCTGCCTGTCAATCAGGTGGGGCATCAGATTGATTATCTTCGCATCTTGTCGCTGGGAGGTATATTTAGCCTGCTCAGGCATGTGTTGGGCTGTTATTTTACCGGCATTGGCAAAACACGCATCGTTATGACATCCACGATAGTGGCCATGGTGTTCAATGTTGTGTTGGATTATGGGTTGATTTTTGGCAAGTTGGGTCTGCCGGCCCTGGGTGTGAAAGGGGCTGCTTATGCCACCATCACTGGAAGTGCAGCCGCTGTGTTGATGTTACTGGTGCCCTACTTCAGCCACCGCAACAAAGTGGTTTTCGCAGTCATGCAGTCCTTCCGCTTCGATGGGCGGATTATGAAAAAGTTGTTGCACTTCGGTTACCCTGCCGGGTTGGAGTTCCTGCTCAATTTCGTGGCGATGTTTATCATGACCTTGATGTTTCAGAGCAGGGGTACGGCGGCAGCGACGGCTACGACCATCATGTTCAACTGGGACCTGGTCTCGTTTATTCCCTTGTTGGGTGTTGAGATTGCCGTGACCAGCCTGGTGGGACGATACATGGGAGCCAAACGGCCACAGGCGGCTCACAGGGCGGCATTGTCAGCCATCAAGGTGGGATTGTTGTACTCGGTGGTGGTGTTGGTGTTGTTTGTTTTCATTCCTGAGACCCTGGTCCGTGTCTTTCACCCGGCTACTCCCAGTCAGGCTTTTGAAGAAGCCGTACCCATGGCCAAGACCATGATACGGATTGCATCCATCTATGTGTTGGCACAAGCCTTCATGGTGGCCATGATTGGCACGCTCAGAGGTGCTGGTGACACGTTCTACACCATGATGCTATCGGTAGCGGCCAACTGGTCCTTCCTGCCGTTGGTATACGTCACGCTTTTTCTGATGAACCTTTCGGTTACCTGGGCCTGGTTGGCCATCGTGTTGGTCTATATGCTTTTTGGTTTTGCCATTTTCCGTCGATTCAAGACAGAAAAGTGGAAAACCATCAAGGTGATTTAATTCAACGTNNATGAGTTGACAACGAACGTCGGCTGGTTTACTTGACTTTTCCAATCGGGTGATTGAGCCAAAGCACCTGGGAGGGGGAAAGTTTGAGGGTTTCCTTCAAGGCCTCCTTGTTCATGCCGGCTCTGGGTACGGTGCCCAAACCGGCGGCCGCACAAAACAGACTG
>DOBD01000254.1 GCA_003506275.1 Bacteroidales bacterium
GGGTGGCAACCCTGCGGGGTGCCATCCGACCCAAAGCAAGAAAGCATTCTTTTTGTGTTAAAAGGGATGTGTAATTGGCAGTTTTTGCATACTTTTGCCCGAAATGTGCAAAAAAAAGGATCAATGTCAGTAGAACACACAGGTCGCATCGAGCAACGCAAAGGCAATACCGTTCAGGTACGCATCGCGCAACAATCGGCTTGTGGTTCGTGTGAAGCCAGTGGTCGCTGTCTGGCTGAAAACAAAAGCGAAGCCATCATCGAAGCCTTTACCGATGACACCAGCCTCCATCCCGGCGATACCGTGGTTTTGATGGCGCACAAACACACAGGCCTTAAGGCTGTCTTTTTGGCCTACGTCTTTCCGCTTCTTTTACTGGTAAGTAGTTTGGTACTGAGTCTGACCCTGTTGTTTCCCGGCAACGAAACTGTGGCTGCCCTTCTGGCTTTGTTGGTGCCTGTTATCTATTATTGTCTGTTGGTACCATTCAAACGGCAACTGGCCGGCACCTTCCGTTTCAAGGCCACTGCCCTGCCGATCGACAAGTTGAGTACCACCAACGAGCCATGACACCTTATACGATATGACCACCACGTTATCAGCCATCTTGATTTTGGGCACCATTGGATTTGCCCTGGCCGCCATCCTTTTCATCGTATCAAAGCGGTTCGCCGTGTACGAAGATCCCCGTATCGACCAGGTGGAGCAAAGCCTGCCAGGTGCCAACTGCGGAGGCTGCGGATACCCCGGTTGCCGTAACTTCGCCGAAGCCTGCGTCAATGGTGACCTAAGCACCCTTCTCTGCCCTGTAGGCGGCAACGACACCATGAAAGCGGTGGCCGTTATTCTGGGCAAAGACCCAGCCGAATCAGCCCCCAAACTGGCAGTACTATTGTGTAATGGAGCCTGCGACAAACGCCCCAAGACCAATCGATACAACGGAGCCACCTCATGCAGCATCGAAGCGCTGACATACGCTGGCGACACGGGCTGTCAATACGGCTGTCTGGGTCACGGCGAATGTGCCGACGCCTGTACCTTCGATGCCCTCCACATGGATCCGACAACGGGCTTGCCTGTGGTAGACGAGGCAACATGTACGGCCTGCGGGGCCTGCGTCAAAGCCTGCCCGCGTGGCCTGTTCGAATTGAGACTGAAAGGCGAAACCGACAAGCGTGTTTATGTGGCTTGCAAGAACAAGGACAAGGGCGCCGTGGCCAGAAAAGCCTGCGCCGTCGCCTGTATCGCCTGCAGCAAATGTCAGCAAGTCTGTCAATTCGAAGCCATTACCATTACCGACAACCTGGCATACATCAGTGATACGACCTGTACCGCTTGCGGCAGTTGTATCAGTGTTTGCCCCACCGGCTCCATTCTTTCCACCTTCACCCTTGAAAGCGCCCAAGCATGAAAACAAGCGCCCTCCGCATGAGAACGTTCAAGATCGGCGGCATCCATCCGCCCGATTACAAACTAACCGCCCAACACCCCATCCATACCGTTCACCTGCCTGAAACGGCCGTGGTGTTGCTCAATCAACACCTGGGAGCGCCAGCTCAGCCCTTGGTCGGCAAGGGAGACCTGGTAAAGGTGGGGCAACTGATCGCCAAAGCCAATGGCTATGTTTCAGCCAACATCCATGCGCCTGTTTCCGGCAAAGTCGTCAAGGTGGAACCAACTGCAGACGTCACCGGTTATTATCAACCAGCCATCCACATTACCGTGGAAGGTGACGAATGGCTGGAAGGCATCGACCGGGGCGATGACCTGATCACCGACTGCGACCTTGAGCCTAAAGCCATCGTCGATAAGATCTTCGAGGCCGGCATCGTTGGATTGGGTGGTGCCGGATTCCCCACGCACGTGAAACTATCACCGCCACCAGGTAAAAAAGCCGATGACATCCTTGTCAACGCGGTGGAATGTGAGCCCTACCTGACCACCGACCACCGACTCCTGCTGGAAAAGGGGGAAGAAATGGTGGTCGGCCTCAGTCTGGTCATGAAAGCGACCAACGCAACCCAGGGTTTCATCGGCATCGAAGCCAATAAAAAGGACGCCATCCTTCACGTTCAAACAATTTGCGAACGCTACACAGGGATCAAGGTGGTACCCCTGCAAATGAAATACCCGCAAGGGGGTGAGAAACAATTAATTGATGCCATTACCGGGCGCAGGGTTCCTTCTGGCAAACTGCCCGTTGACGTGGGTGCCATCGTCTTGAACGCCTCCACCATTTTTGCCATCTACGAAGCCGTACAGAAAAACAAGCCCCTCATCGAACGGGTGTTGACCGTCACCGGTGAAGCGCTTACCCAGCCTGGCAATTACAGAGTCCGCATTGGCAGTCCCATGAGCCTGTTGGCCGAGGTGGCCGGCGGCGTACCAGAGAACACGGCCAAACTGGTCGCCGGCGGCCCCATGATGGGCAAAGCCTTGTCCAGTTTGAACACCCCTGTCACCAAGGGCAGTGGAGGCTTGTTGATGATTCCTTCCGAAACCGCCGTTCGCAAGCCCTCAAGGCAGTGCATCCGATGCGGCAAATGCATCACTGCCTGCCCCTGNNCTGGAGCCCCACCTCTTCATGACCCTGGCCGAATTTGAAGCCTGGGATCAATTGGAGAAAGCCCTCATCATGGACTGCATTGAATGTGGGTGTTGTACCTTCTCCTGTCCATCCAACCGTCCCCTGCTCGACTACCTGCGCATTGGCAAATCGACGGTTGGCCGTTTACGTAAAGCCCGTCAACAAGCATGAAACAGACCCCCATCGTAGCCATGTCGCCCCACTTGCACAGCG
>DOBD01000316.1:0-8646 GCA_003506275.1 Bacteroidales bacterium
CTGGCTGTCCTTGTTCCAGCGCAGGTCCTTGAGTTCGTACTGGTGCTTGAACAAATCCATGTTTAGCAAGATGGATTTGCCTGTCTCCACGTTGCAGACCCAGGGACATTGCACGTCGAGGGTGTCGCCGGGTTTGGTGTAGGGGCGTTTCTGTAGCTTGGGTTGTAACTGATCCCTGGGGGAGGATTCGACAAAATGGATGTAGCGTTGCTCGGCCGATTGTACGTGCATGGTGAGCAGGTGCTTGCTGTCGGGACTCCATTGCAGCCAGGCTGCGTAGTAGTTTTTATCGTTGCCGTCGGTGGTGAGGGCTTTTTCAGTGCCATCGGCCTTGTTTTTAAGCCAGACATTGCCATCCTTGACGTAGGCTTCCCTGGTGCCGTCGGGAGAGGGGATGGTCCTGCCTCCGCGCATGGGGTCTCGTTCCCCCCAATAACGTTCGCCTCTGTTGCCACGGTTAAAGCGTTGTCCGGAACCCATTTCTTGTTTAACCAAAACGTTGGTTTTGGTAAGATACAGCCAGCGATTGCCCTCAGTCATAAACGTGAGACTGTCTGCTTTGGTGTTGACTGTCAGACTGTTGAGATTGAGGTCTTTTTTAGACACTTCCTTGCCTGTCTCTTTTGTCAGGGCCTTAAGCAGGGCGGTTTCGTCGAAGAGGGGTTTGCGGCTACGCTTGTCGGCATCGACCAACACGTATTCTTTGCCGTCGGGCGTGTTGCGAACATACCAGAACTGATGCGTGTTTCCCAACCAGATGGGTTGAACACCCGAATAAAAGACCGTGTTTTGATACTGTTTGTTCAACCCGGCTGCGCGTTCATAATCGGCTGCGGTACCCTGGGCGCTCAGAACCGTACAGCTCATCGCCAGAAAGAGGCATGAAAACAGAAAGTGCTTCATTGTTAATGGTTTATTTGATGATTAAGGTGCGTGTTGTCGGGATTGATGGCAACAAGACGACGCGGGCGGCCTGACAGGGCGCCTGCTGATAAGGAAAAAGGAGGGAATCAGATAATCCAGCACTCGTACAAACCCTTGCCGGATTTGTTCAGCGTATTGGCGAGTTGTCTGGAGGATGCATGCATAAGGTACGGCTTATATCACCGCAAAGATACAAAAGAATCGTAAACATACGTCGTTCACGGTTTTCCCGTGGTTTTTTTTTGTATTTTTGGGAGCTGGGTTGGTTATCGCCAAGAACATCTTTTTCACGAATGCCTTATTTTCTATTAAACCCTACCGGCCGTTGACGGTCGAACCTTAGACTTATTCGTACGTGTATGAAATCATCCACAAAATACTTGTTGTACATTGGTGTGCCCTTGCTGTGTGTAGGGGCGGTTTTTTTATTCAATCATTTTTCCGGCAAGGATCCCATCAATACGATGCCCGGTAAAGGATTGTCGGGTGGACCTGCCGGTCCTGGTGCCAGGGGAGGAGGCCCTCGTGTATTGCCTGTTTCCGGTTATGTGGTGACGTATGAGACCGGTGAAAGCGGCCTCACGCGCCTGGGGACATTGGTGGCCAATGAGAAGGTACAGGTGATGAGTGAATTGTCTGGTCGCGTCACCGACGTGAATTTTGAAGAGGGACAGTTTATTCGCAAGGGTACCGTGCTTGTCAAACTCAACGACGATGAATTGTTGACCCAACTTACCAGGGCTGAATACCAGTATACCTTGTTGGAGCAGCGGCTGCAACGGCAGAAAATCCTCCTGGAAAAGGATGCGGTGAGCCGGGAGGATTACGACAAGGTGCAGACTGAATTCAATGTGTTGAAACAGGATATTGAGGAATTGAAAATCCGCATTGGCAAAATGAAAATCAAGGCCCCTTTCGATGGGGTNNAGTGAGTGAAGGGGCATTTTTGCAACCTGGTTCCAAGATTGCCGATATGGTGGATGTGGCCAGGTTGAAGCTGGAGTTTTCCATTCCCGAAAAGTATATTGCTTCCAGGTTGGTAGGTACACAGGCTGAATTTACCGTGGAGGGGGTTGCTCGTACCTTCCAGGCCACCATCTATGCGATGGATCCACAAATTGATGTGGCCACGCGCACCATCATGCTCAGGGCGTTGTATGATAACAACGTGGGCTTGCTGAGGCCAGGGATGTCGGCCAGGGTGTCCATTCGTACAGGCAGCGACCAACGTAGCCTTTTTGTGCCCAGCCAGGCTGTCGTGCCCGATGTGAACGGGCGCTATGTGTGGCTTAATAAAGGAGGGAAAGCCTTCCGTTCCTACGTACAGACCGGCAACCGAACCACCGACAAGTTGGAGATTACTGCCGGTGTTGAAGTGGGTGACACCCTGATTACTACGGGTATCATGCAGTTGAAAGATGACATGGCCGTGACGATCACTAATCTATAATTTCCATGAGCAGTTTGTCCTCTTTAACGATCAACCGTCCGGTGCTGGCCACCGTACTGAGCCTGCTCATCGTGATTTTTGGCGCCATCGGCTATGTGTCGTTAGGGGTCAGGGATTACCCCAGTGTGGACAATCCCATCATATCGGTACGGACGTCTTTTCCCGGTGCCAATGCCGATGTTATTGAAACCCAGATTACCGAGCCCTTGGAAGCGGCGGTCAACGGGATACCCGGTATCCGCTCCATTTCCAGTTCCAGCCGTGATGGAAGCAGTTTTATCAATGTGGAATTCAAACTGGAAGTCGATTTGGAAACGGCTGCCAATGATGTGAGAGACAAGGTCTCTGGTGCTATGCGACGCTTGCCCCAGGATGTGGATCCTCCGGTGGTGGAGAAAAACGATGCCGATGCGCAACCCATCTACAGTGTTACCTTGCAAAGCGCAACCAGGGATATCATCGATTTGAGTGAATTTGCCGAGGTAAATTTCAAGGAACGGTTGCAAACCATCAGTGGGGTGAGTGCCGTGAACGTGTGGGGTTCCAAGCGGTATTCCATTCGGTTGCGAATGGATCCCATGTTGCTGGCTGCTTATGCGTTGACGCCACTTGATGTGCGACAAGCGGTGAGCCGTGAGAACATCGAACTGCCGTCGGGTACCGTTGAGGGTTCTACCATGGAGCTAACGGTAAGGACTTTGGGCAGGCTGCGTACCGTAGAGGATTTCAATCAGCTCATCATTACCAGAAGCGGGGAGCGGGTGGTGCGCTTTTCTGACATTGGCATGGCCGAGGTGGACGCGGAAAACACGCGATCCATTCTGAAAAAGGATGGCATCCCCATGGTGGCGTGTGTGTTGGTACCCCAACCCGGCGCCAACTACATCGATATTGTGGATGAGGCCAAACAGGCTGTGGAAGAGCTCCAGAGGAGTTTGCCCAAAGATATCAAGGTGGGGGTCGGTTTCGACAACACCACCTTCATCAGAGAATCCATCGACGAGGTGAAACTGACCATCATACAGGCGTTTATTTTGGTCGTTTTCATTATTTTCCTCTTCCTGCGCAATTGGCGGACGACCTTGATTCCCATTCTGGCCATCCCTATTTCGTTAATCGGAGCCTTCTTTGTGATGTACCTGGCTGGTTTCACCATAAACATCCTGACCTTGTTGGCCCTGGTGTTGGCCATCGGCTTGGTGGTGGACGATGCCATCATAGTCATGGAGAATATTTACACGCGTATTGAAAAGGGTGTTCCTCCTAAAGAGGCCGCCATAAAGGGATCTAAGGAAATCTTTTTTGCCGTTATCGCCACAACCATCACCCTAGTGGCTGTCTTTTTTCCCATTATTTTTCTGGAGGGGGTTACAGGACGTTTATTCCGGGAATTTTCCATCGTGATAGCCGGGGCTGTCATCATTTCCGCCTTTGTTGCGCTCACGTTTACCCCCATGATTTCCAGCAAGATGCTTAAGGTAAGTGCCAGTCAAGGGTGGTTCTATCGGTTCTCTGAGCCCTTTTTTACGGGTTTGAACGGATTCTACCAGCGCAGTCTGACGGCCTTCATGAAGCATCGCTGGATAGCTCCTGTCTTTTTATTGGTTGCCTTTGGCGTCATTATTTTCTTATGGGTGAGTACTCCATCGGAAATGGCTCCTTTGGAAGACCGGTCACAAATCACAGTCTCCAGCACCGGACAGGAAGGAGCTACGTATGATTATATGCTGAAGTATTCGGACCAATTATACGACTCACTGGTAACCAAAATACCCGAAAAGGAACAATTCATGCAGATGGTGGGGTTGGGTTCACGCAACCGATCCAATTTCCAGATTTCACTGGTCAGTCCGGATNNGGATCAACGGGAACGTACACAGCAGGAAATCGCCGATGACATAGCTCCTTTGGTGGCCAGGTTCACCGGTGCCCGCACCTTTGTCACGCAGCAACAGACGTTTGGGGGACGACGTGGGGGAATGCCCGTACAATACGTCATTCAGGCCAGAAACCTGGACTCCCTGAAAACGGTTCTGCCCCTGTTTATGGAAGCGGTGTATGAAAGTCCGGTGTTTGCCAACGCTGATGAGAACCTCAAGTTTACCAAGCCTGAATTGAGTGTGAGCATCAACAGGGAAAAGGCTTCCATCATGGGTGTTTCCATCCAGAATATTGCGCAAACCATGCAATTGACCATGAGTGAACAACGCATTGGTTACTTTATCCGCAACGGCAAGCAGTATCAGATTTTGAGCCAACTCAACGAAGGTCAACGTAACAGACCGGTAGACCTGGCCAATATTTATGTCAGGAGCGATGCCGGTAACCTGATTCAGTTGGACAACCTGATTACCATGGAGGAAAGCAGCATGCCGCCACAGTTGTACCGCTACAACCGCTTTGTTTCGGCCACCGTTTCCGCTTCGTTGGCCAAAGGATACACCTTGGGACAGGGAATCGCCGAGATGGACAAGATAGCCGGAGAGGTGCTTGATCCGGACAATTATTCAACGGCTCTTACCGGACAATCCAAGGATTTTGTGGAAAGTTCCTCGAGCTTGATCTTTGCGTTCATGCTGGCCCTCGTCTTGATTTATTTGGTATTGTCTGCCCAGTTTGAAAGTTTCAGGGACCCGCTCATCGTCATGCTCACTGTGCCCTTAGCCTTGTTTGGAGCCTTGATTTGCATGTCATTGGCCGGGCAGACCATGAATATTTTCAGTCAAATTGGCTTGATCATGTTGATCGGGCTTGTATCCAAAAACGGTATCTTGATGGTTGAATTTGCCAACCAGCGAAAATCGGCAGGCCTGAGTAAAAGGGATGCCATTATTGATTCGGCCGGTTCACGGTTCAGACCTATTTTAATGACCAGTTTATCCACCATATTGGGCATCCTGCCCATGGTGTTTGCCACGGGGGCCGGTGCGGAAAGCCGGGTTTCCATGGGTGTGGCCGTGGCCGGCGGACTCGTTTTCGCCACCTTCTTTACGTTGTACATCATTCCGGCCATGTACAGCTATATTTCTTCTTCCAACCGGCGGTTGGCAGAGGATGCTGATGAGGATGCTGATGCCACGGATAGGCAGGGAAAGAATGTAGGCGTTGATCATCAAGCGATTGTTGAACCTCTAGCATCAGATAACGAGCAATGAACAGGTGGATGATTTTTCGGTGCAACGTGTTGTTGGTGTGGTTATTGATGACAGTTTTTTCTATTCCGGTAGCCAGAGGCCAGGCTGCCATTGCCGGAGACTCGCTGTTGTCATTGGAAGCGTGCATCAACATGGCAATGGAACGCAATCATTCCATGGTCATCGCTTCCAATACCTTGCAAATGGCAGAGAACAACGTGACAGCGGCTCCCTTCCTGCCGACGTTGGATGTAACGTCTGTCCAATCGGCGTCCAATCTGTCGACCTCTACCTATGAGGCTGACGGAGATTTGGTTGGTGGGCAGAACCGTACGAACACCTGGCGCACTAACCTGACCCTTAACTGGACATTGTTTGATGGGTTGGGTATGTTCGCTACGTCGGAAAAGCAGCGGGTTATGCTGGAACAGGGGCGTTATCGTTACATTGCGGTAGCTGAAAACCTGGTCAAGGAACTATCGGAGCAGTATTACTACATCATCACGCTCCAGAACCAGGTGAATTTGCTTCAGGAATTGGTTTCCATTTCACAGGAACGATACCAGCAGGCGTTGACACGCTACCGCATCGGAGCCGATTCGGGCCTGGAATACAAGCAGGCCGGTATTTACCTGAACAGTGACTCGTCTTCCCTTTTGTTGCAACGGGAGCTGCTCAAGAATGCGTACATTGAGTTGAACCGTCTGATGAATGTGCCCTTGAGTTGCCGTTATGTGATAGAGGATGCCATCCTTCCTGTGCCTCAACTTGATTTGACTGAATTGATGGCCCTGGCGTTGGAACAAAATACTTCGCTGTTGTCCATCAAAACAGGGGAACGGGTGGCCTTACTGGATACCAGGCTGGCCAAGGCTGAGCGTCTGCCCGTGTTGCGTGCTTCGGCTGGTTATGGCTTGAATTTCAGCCAATCGCCTTTTTTGCCTGCCAAATATGATCAAAGCAATGGACTCAACGCCGGTTTGACCTTGTCGTTGCCGTTGTTCAGAGGGTTTGAGATCAACCGAAAGGTGGCCAATGCCAGGTTGGAGGCGGCCAACGCCAATTTGGAACTGGCTTCGGTTCGTCAACAGGTGGAAAGTGAGTTGTTGCAGCTGTACAATGTGTACGTCAACAACCTGCGGATGATTGACTTTGAGGAGGAAAACCGGGAGGCTGCGTCCATGAATCTGGAAGCGGCCATGGAAAAATACCGGTTGGGTTCACTGGCCGGTATTGAGTTCAGGGACTACCAGTTGTCGTATTTGAACGCTTCTGATCGAAAGCTCAAGGCCTTGTATCAGACAAAAATCTCAGAAATCACACTGCGTTTGCTGGCTGGGGAATTGTTTGACCGGTCTACGCCACGCGATAGACCAGGGCATTGATGCTCATACCGGCACCGACGGAGGCGAACAGGATGGTGTCGCCCTGGTGGAGTGTTTGACCGTCCAATTTGTTTTTTTGCATCAGGTCATACAACGTAGGTAGGGTGGCTACCGACGAATTGCCCAGGTCGGCTATGGTCATGGGCATGACATCCTTAGGAATGTCACGTTCGCCATACAACCGAAACAAGCGTTTGAGTATGGCTTCGTCCATTTTACCGTTGGCTTGGTGTATCAACACTTTTCGGATGTCTTTCAGACACAGTTCGGCTTTTTCCAGACAGGCTTTGACGGTTAGTGGTACATTTTCCAACGCATATTGGTAGAGTTTCCGCCCGTTCATTTTCAAGAAAAGATGGTTGTCGGTGCTGTAGTCGGGTTTGTACGAACGTCCCATGCGGAGCATATTGCTGTAATGCAGGGAGTCGGATTGGGCTTTGTGGGCCAGGATGCCGATGGGAGTGGTGCTGGTTTTGGCTTCCAGGATGACGGCTCCGGCACCGTCTGCATAAATCATGCTGTCTCTGTCGTGGGGATCGCTGACTCTGGACAAGACTTCGGCGCCAATGACCAAAATACGGCTGGCATCGCCTGACCGGAGGTAATAATCGGCCTGGATCATGGCCTGCAGCCAACCGGGGCACCCAAAAGCGATGTCGTAGGCTACGGTGTTGGGGTTGTTGATGCCTAGTTTTTGTTTCACCTTGGCGGCCAAACAAGGCACGTATTCCGAGCTGTGTTGACTCCCTCCCGTGTCTCCGAAGTTGTGGGCTACGATGAGATAGTCCAGGCTTTCGGGGTCGGTGTGTGAGGATTCGATGGCNNGTGATGTCCTTGAATTTTTCAATGATGTCAAGGGTAGGGGTTTGCAGGGGTTGACCTTCGGCATCGTAAAACTCTCTGTCCAAAAAGGCCTGGTTGGGGACTGAGATGGGGGGAATGTAGCAGCCGCTTCCGGTGATAACGCTGTATCGTTTTTCCATGTGGGTTTCCATGTGGTGATGGTTATGACCGCAAAGAAAAACAACCTCGTGTACAGGTGCAACTCAAAGGGATTGATGGGTGGCTGAGGGGGCGAAACGTCGTTTTTAGGGATGAAAATGTATTATACGGGGTCAATCTGTTTTTGCAAATACCTGCTTCAGGATCGGTGTGACCCGTGCAGCCACGTTCNNTCGTACGGATGTTGGCTTCTTCCTGACCTACCTTGAGAAATAAGCCATCGAGGGCTTTGTTGGTGGCGTAGGTGCCCAAGTCGGTGGTGACTGGCTTCAAACCATAGAGGGCGCCTGCTGTTGAGGAGGCCACCTTGTTGTAGGCGGTGGTCAGGCTGCTCCAGGCTGTATTGGCCGAGATGCCTCCGACCAATTCTTTATCGAGGGAGGCGGCGATGACGGGTTGGTAGGCGTTGGCTAACTGAGTGCTTGTGTTGGTTTTCAAATACTGGGTGGCGGCCGTTGACTGACCAAAAAGGATGGCGGTGGCGTCTTGAAAGGTCATGCGTTTGATGGCTGCCACAAAGATGGGGGTGGCTTTTGCAGCTGCGTCCTCAGCTGCCCGGTTCAAGCGTAGCACCACGTCGTTGATCAGGGTTTCTCCACCGGGTATCAATTTGATGTTGTCGGTGATGATGGATGCCTCGGCGGGTAGCACAATCTTGAGCATGGCATCCCCAAAGTAACCATCGGGCTGGTTGACCAGCTTGACGGCGTTGGTAATGCCCACGGTCAGGGCTTCCTTAAGCCCCTCAGCA
>DOBD01000316.1:8672-13559 GCA_003506275.1 Bacteroidales bacterium
AATTGCTGCAAAATCTCACAGCCAGTAAAGAGTGTCATGCCTGCCAACAGAGCAGTTCCAATCATCATTTTTGTTTTCATGCTGGTCATTTATTCGTTGAGCCAATGTAACTTTTTGAAGCCCCAGAAGAGGAGGGAGAGCACGACACCGACGATGGCAGCGAAAGCCATGCCTTTCAACTGGACGGAGCCCAACATGATGCTGGCGCCACTGACGCCAATCACGAAGGTGATGGCACCCAGGACCATGTTGCTGTTTTTACTGAAATCCACTTTTTGTTCGACAAAGATGCGGAACCCTTGCACGGCAATGACACCGTACAGCAGCATCGTGATACCACCCATGACAGGCACAGGAATGGTTGAAATGGCAGCGGCAACCTTGCCGATGCAGGAAAACAGCATGGCCAATATGGCAGCCCCCCGGATAACCCAGACTGAATAGACCTTGGTGATGGCCATCACGCCAATGTTTTCACCGTAAGTGGTGTTGGGAGGTGAACCGGTAAAACCGGATATGACGTTACTGATACCGTCACCCAGCAGGGAACGGTGCAGTCCTGGTTTGTTCATGAGGTCTTCGTCGGTGATTTTACCGGTCACAATCAGGTGACTGATGTGTTCGGCCAACACCACCAGACAGGCCGGTGCGATGATTAGAATGGAAGTGGTGTCATAGACAGGCGCCTGAAAATGGGGTAGTGCAAACCAGGGCGCTGCGTGTATGGCGGCTGTATCCACCATGCCCATGGCCAGGGCCAGCAGATAACCGGCGACGACTGCGAACAAGACGGGTATGACCTGCATGAAGCCTTTGAAGAGGACGGAACCGGCAATGCCGACGATTAAGGTGAACATCGAAACCAGCACTACGTTACCATCGGTGGCTTTCCCGGCCAACAAAGAGGCTTGATCGGCAGCCACGGGAGCCAGTTCCAGACCGATGATGGCAACGACCGCACCCATGACAGCCGGTGGCATGACTACGTCTATCCATCGGATGCCCCATTTGTAGACCACCCAGGACATGAGGATGAAGAAAAGGCCAAAAAAGATGAAGCCGGACTGGGCGTGGGCGAAACCACCATGGTTGGNNGAGATAATGAGCAAGACGGGGGCAATGAAGGCAAAACTGGATCCCAGGTAGGCGGGGATGCCGCCTTTGGTTACCCAACTGTAGATCAGGGTGCCAATACCATTCATTAACAGGGCAATGGCTGGGTTGATTCCCAGTAGGATAGGAACCAGGATGGTGGCCCCGAACATGGCGGTAAGGTGTTGGAGACTGAGAGGCAGGCTTTGGGCCAGCGGTAATTTTTCGTGAATACCGATAGTGCGCCGTTTCATTCGTTGATTTGATTAGTAGTTGTTGGAAGTTGATTGGGCTTTTTNNGTTGTTGTTGGAAGTTGATTGGGCTCTTTGAGGTGATCCGGTATGGTTTTGGCCGGAGACAAACCCAGTTTCCGGAGTTGTTCCACCCGCCTGACCAGGTTGCCGGGGCCAGTTGTCAATTGACCATACGCTTCGTTGTACACTTTCTGGGCGGCGTTGATTTCCTGACCGATTTTCTCGAAGTTCGTGGCAAAACCCACGAACTTCTCGTAGAGTGCCGTTGCTTGCTTGACGATGGCCTGGATGTTCCGAACCTGGAATTCGCGCTTCCATAGATCCATGGCCATGCGTAAGGCGGCAATCAGGTTGGTAGGACTCATCAGGACCACCTTTTTGTGATAGGCGTATTCCCAAAGGGTGGGGTCAGCCTGCAACGCCAGGTTGTAGGAAGGTTCGTTAGGGACAAACATCATGACAAACTCCAGGGCTTTCACGTCATAACTGGCGTAATCCTTTTTGTTCAGTTCATCGATGTGGGTCTTCATTGAGCGAAGGTGTTCCTTTTTGTATGCCTCCTTCTCCTTGGGGTCATCCGTTGCCACGAATTGGCTGTAGGCGGTCAGGGAAACCTTGGCGTCGATGATGACATCGCGGCCGCCGGGGTAATGAACGACGATGTCGGGGCGCATGGCTTTGCCGGTAGCCTGGTTGGTTTCCAGCGTGCCCTCGTCTGCCCGTAAAGAGGTTTGAATCACATATTCCACCCCTTCACGAAGACCAGAGGCCTCAAGGATGTTTTCCAGAATCATTTCACCCCAGTCTCCTTGAGCCTTGTTGTCTCCTTTCAATGCCTGGGTCAGGTTGTTGGCCTCATCGCTGATGCGGCGGTTGAGTGCCATGAGGTTGGCGATTTCCTTGGTCAGGGAAAACCGCTCACGTGCTTCTTTATCGTAGGTTTCAGCTACTTTCTCCTTGAAGTCTTTCAAATTGTTGGTCAAGGGACTCAACAGCGTATCCAACCGTTCACCACTCAGTTCATTGAAGCGCTTGGCCTTTTCATCGAAAATGCGGTTGGCGACGTTTTGAAATTCCAGGGTGAATTGTTCATGCAAGGTGTCAAATTCCTTGCGCTGAGTAGCTAGTTTGTCCTGCAGGTTGCGGTTTTCAGCCTCTAGAAACAGCGCCTGACGTGTCGCCTTGTTCAGCTGCGCCAGAAGGTCCTCATGGGTTTGTTTGAGCGTTTCAAGTTGTTGGTTGAGGCTGTTGATGATGGCCTTGGCATGTGCTGCATCCGATTCGGCAGTTGACAGACGCTTGGTGAGTTCGAGCAGGGTGGCAGTATCCCGGTTTTTCTGCCTGGCTGTACCCAATAACCATCCCAACATGGCACCGGCAAGGATGCCCAGGATGAGGTACAGTGTTTCAGTCATGGTCGTGATGGTTTAACCGCAAAAATACATTTTTTGTCGGGAAAAGGCGTGGTCTACATCCATCCTTTTTGGTAGTACCAGCTCAGCGTTTTGGTCCAGCCGGTCTGTAGGTCAGTAGGCGGTGTGTAGCCAAGGTCGGCCTGTAGGGCATCGACAGTGCAGGACCAGTTTCTGGCAGCCATAATCCTGACCTTATCTTTATTGAGCAAAACGGGTTTGCCGCTGCATCGGCTGAGGGCTTCTCCCATAACAGCTATTCCCTTGGCCAACCAAAGCGGGACCCTGATGGTGAGCACATGCCGTTTATTCAACAGTTCTTGCAAAAGGGTAATGAAGGCCCTGTTGTTGATGATGGCAGGGTGGGCTACCAACCATGTCTTGTGCGAGACCGGGGAGGCTGCAGCCAGCCAACACAGGTCAATCAGGTCGTCAATGTACAAAAAACTCAATTGTTGGGGCCTATATCCAATGGTGGGTGCCAGGCCGCGCTTGACCAACGCAGCCATGGTCAGGTAATCCCTGTCTCCAGGCCCATAAATGCCGGTGGGGCGAAGAATCAACCAAGGCAACCCTTCGATGACCTTCAAACCCTCTTCGGCGGCCAGTTTGCTGTGGCCGTAGGTGGAAACGGGATGGGGTGTCTTGTCGGAAGTGATGGGATTAAGCCCGTCTTCATCTCCAGGGCCGAGCGCCTCCAGACTGCTCATGAACAGAAACTTATCCGGAGTCTTGCCGGTTGACATCAACGCGTTGGCCAGGTTGAGGGTGTAGGTGGTGTTGATTAGGGAAAACGCTTTGGCGTCAACACTGCGGGTGATGCCGGCACAGTGGATGACATACTGCCAGCGAGGGGTCTGCGCAATTTGTTCACGTAGGTGAACGGGGTGTTCGTAGTCCAGGTTGATGAGGTGCAGGTTGGGGGAAGACGAGGGCATTCGGTCCTGACGAGTGCCTGCCCAGACAACCCAACCCTTCTCGAGGGCCCTTTCCACCAGGTGCCCGCCTACAAATCCACCGGCACCCGTAATCAGGATGGTTGGCTTGGATGAATCAGGTGGTGACGGCATAGTTGGTTCACATTCGTTGACGTACCTTCAAAAGTACACAAAAACGGTTACAATTGTGGTGTCTGATGGCTATCTTTGTAGGACTATGCAAACACAACACACCCTCCTGCTACGCCGTAGCCTGCTTATGTTGGCAGGTTGCCTGATGCTGACTATGCCTGTTTTGGGCCAACCCGACGGACAATCCCTTCAGCCCACGAAGAAAACGACAGACCAGTTACCCCTGAAAACCAAACAGGGCTGGTTGGCTCCCAAGCCTTTGTATGCGGACCCCATCTACGATGGCGCCGCCGATCCCGTAGTGGTTTGGAACCGCAAGGCCAAACGCTGGTACATGCTGTACACCAATCGCCGGGCAACCGCCCAAGGGTTGGATGGTGTGGCCTGGGTGCACGGAACCCGCATTGGAGTGGCTGTTTCTGACGACGGAGCCAACTGGACATACCTGGATACCTGTGACATCAACTACCGACCGACTGAAGCGTATACCCACTGGGCCCCCGATGTGGTGTATCACAAAGGGTTGTACCATATGTATCTGACGTACGTACCGGGTGTGTTCACCGATTGGCGTCACCCCAGGGATATCGTACACTTGACCAGCGGCGATTTGCTGCATTGGAACTATGAATCCACCCTTAAACTGGCCTCCGACCGGGTAATAGATGCTTCCGTCTTTCGTTTGCCCGATGGTAACTGGCGCATGTATTACAACAATGAAAGGGATGGTAAATCCATGTATTATGCAGACAGCCCCGACCTCTATCGGTGGACAGACAGTGGACGCAAGGTGGTCGGCGACAAAGGCGGAGAGGGCGCCAAG
Source organism: Bacteroidales bacterium (assembly GCA_003506275.1). Classification (GTDB taxonomy): domain Bacteria; phylum Bacteroidota; class Bacteroidia; order Bacteroidales; family UBA1402; genus UBA8389. The sequence continues at coordinate 13,325 of DOBD01000316.1, forward strand.
GTCTTTCGCTGGCAGGGTGGCAATTGGATGCTGGTGGACAACTGGGGTGGCCTGGGAGTGTATCGGTCGGAAGACCTGGTTAACTGGGTCAGGCAACCCGACAACCTCCTGAAAGAACCGGGCAAAGGCCTCGACGATGGTGCCAAAGGCCAGCATTGTGATGTGGTGGTGAGCGGTAAGAGGGCTTTCGTGTATTATTTTGTACACCAAACGCCCAAGATTACCCGTTTACAGG
>DOBD01000096.1:0-11294 GCA_003506275.1 Bacteroidales bacterium
ATAGAGTTTATCTTCACCAACCAGGAGCACGGTGCTGGCCTTGTCGTCCTTGACCTTGCTCTTTTCTTCCACCTTGTCAACGTCCTTGGACGGCATGGCGATTTCCATGGTTTGGGGCTTGGCCAATGAGGTGGCGAACATGAAGAAGGTGATCAACAACATGTTCATGTCCACCATGGGCGTAAAGTCCACCCGAAGATGCATTTTCTTCGGTTGCCCTTTCTTCCCTTCGTCATGACCGCCGGTATTTACTTCTGCCATATGAGGTTTTCTTTTTTAGAGTGTTTAGTATGGCCGGGCGATGAAAGGCCCGGCATCAGTCTCAAGCATCCAGCACAGTCACCAGGTGGTACCTGTACAGTTTGAGGCCCATCATGACATCCAGCACCTTCTTGATGATGGGGTAGGGAGTCGTTTCATCGGCCTTGATCGCGATGGACAAATCCTTGTTGATGGTTGTTGCGTGCATGACCCACTGCCTGAATTGATTGTTCGTGCTGTCATTGGGAATGCTGTACTGTTTCAGCAACTTGTCCTGATCTTCCAGCCGTTTGTTCAAAAACTCTGGAAGAACACTGACCGGCATGCCGATGATGGGTTGGTCGACGAACGAACGCTTCTGTTCAGGTGTGAATGCGATGTTGTAATCCTTGCCGATTTCTTCAAGTACCGCCAACTTGTTATCCTTGCGGTCCAGTGTCATGTACACGCGCCCTGTCTTGTCGATGAGCACCGTCATGATGTTGGCTTCAGGAATCTTCGTCTCCGAGATGGATCCGGGGGTAATCACCTGTACCGGCTCTTTGGGGATGAAGTTGGCAGTCAGCATGAAGAAGGTCAGCAGGAGTACGGTTACGTCACTCATCGCCGTCATGTCGATGAAGGTATCGTGCTTCTTTGATTTAACCTTGGCCATAATTGTCTACAGTTTAAATGGTTTACGTGATGATTGAATACGCAAAACGCATTTATTATAAGGCCGAATGTTTTTTAGAATAGGTTTGACCAATGGCAAAGCCGATTTCGTTGACGGCGTTGGTGATGCCTTGTACCTTCTGTGCGAATACGTTGTAGAAGATGATGGCGAGAGCACCGGTACCGATACCCATGGCCGTGTTCATCAAGGCTTCGGAAATACCGGTAGACAAGGCGAGGGAGTCGGGAGCACCTTCGTTGGCCAAAGCGGCGAAGGAACGGATCATACCCAATACCGTACCCAACAGACCGAACAGTGTACCCAGGGTGGAGATGGTGGCGATGATGGGCAGGTTTTGCTCCATGGCCGGCAGTTCCAACGCAGTGGCTTCTTCAATTTCCTTTTGGATGATGGCGGCCTTTTCGTCGTTGTTCAGGTTGTCGATTTTCTCAACGTCTTCGTAACGGATCAGTGCGGCGTTCAGGATATTGGCCGTGGCACCTTTCTGAGCATTGCACAGTTCGTGGGCACCCTTGATGTCGTTGGCATCCAGTTTCCTCTTTACGTCATGTACGAATTGAACGAGGTTGCCTTTACCGTTGGCACGGTTCATGGCGAAGAAACGTTCAACTGACAAGGTGATGACAGTCAACAAGAGGGTCATAACGAAGGGGATGATGACACCACCTTTGTATAAGGTACCGAAGATGTTACCCTGGATGGGGTGGCCTTTGGGGTTGCCATCGATGAAGTTGGCAGGGTCACCGCACACAAAGTTGAAGAACAGTTGGGCGATGATGAAGCAACAGAGGATGACAAAACCGGCGGATACACCACGCTTTACCTTATCGCTCTTTTTCTTTTCTACGACCTTTTTTTCGTTGGTTTTCATAATGTTACGAATGAGTTGTTGTTTATTGTTGATGATTGGTTATTTCTGGAGTTTAAGGAAATGGCGCCTCAAATTCGGTTTGCAAAAATACAAATCAATTTCAGAGAAGCCCTCTTTTTCAGTCGGATAATTTGTTAATGCTTGTTAATTCACTTGTTACAATGTGGTGACAACGTTGAAGTAACCTATAGAGACTGTGTTTGATGTGACATGGTTTAACATGCTATCGGAGGGGCTTTGCCGTAGTGGTATCATTGTTCAGCCTTTTCACTGATAAAACGGGAGGTCTTGAGCCATATTGTCCCTGTTATTCGATGATGCAGCCCTTTTTTGTTTTTTTAACCTGTGGTTTGGTGGGGCCAACTGCAAACCGTATCTTTGCCCTCGCATTGGTTCACCAGGCCAAACAGGCCGTGATGAAAAGGGAATCCGGTGAGAATCCGGAACAGACCCGCTGCTGTATGCTCCATCAACAGGTGCCGAACAACGATGCCACTGTCCTTGCGGATGGGAAGGCCTCGGTACCCGGAGTAAGTCAGAAGACCTGCCGTGCGCAATTGTCAATGACTTTCGTGGTAAGAAGTTCATGCACCAAATAGTGTCTCGTTTTTCCATCCTATGTCTGTTTGTCGCACTGCCACTGATGAGTGGCCGGGCTGCTGAACACGTACCTGCTGATACCCTGTACAGTGATCCACTCAGGGAAGTGACCGTGACAGGTCATGCCAAACACAACGCAGAGCGGGCAGCTTCCATCTATCAGTCGATGGACAAGGAGGCCCTTGCAACGACTCAATCCCTGCTGGTAGCTGACGCTGCCAAATTTTTTGCGGGCGCGGTAATCAGGGACTATGGCGGGTTGGGAGGTATGAAAACCCTGTCGGTACGGGGGATGGGTGCTCACCATACGGCTGTATCCTACGATGGCATCACGTTGTCAGATGGTCAGACTGGTCAGATAGACCTGGGTCGGTATGCCCTGGACAACCTGGATCTGGTGGCATTGACCATAGGGGAGGGCCAAACCTTGTTCCAGCCGGCCAGGATGAATGCTTCAGCCGGTCTCCTGGCCCTGAAATCCAGACGACCTCGTTTCAACGAGGGGCAGCGATATAAAGGAGCGGTCTCGGTCAAGGGAGGGTCTTTCGGACTGTTTAACCCCGATCTATTGCTCCAGGCTACTCTTGGTCGGAGTGTCGATATCTCCCTGAATGGCCACTTTCTCGGATCCAACGGTGATTACCCCTTCCGCCTGGCCTATGGTGATGCGTCCGATGCCTATACGGTGGAAAGGCGGACCAACAATCAATCGGAGGCGTATAGGTTGGAAGGCACGGTCTATGCCGACTTGCCAAAGAACAGTTTGTTGGAAGTAAAATCCTATTATTACGCCTCATCAAAAGGACTGCCAGGAGCCATCATACTCTACAACACCCAGTCCACTCAACATCTGTGGGATAAGAACGGCTTTATCCAAGCCAGGTACGAACAAGTCGTCTCACCTACTGTCCGTTGGCAGCTTAACACCAAATACGGAGCTAGTTGGCAGCGTTACCTCAATCCCGATTACCTGGGATCTACCGGCAAAGAAGATCATCGCTACCGTCAGGATGAGGGCTATCTTTCGGTAGTAGGGCTGTACACGTGGCCGGATGGTTGGTCAGTTGCCTGGGCGTCGGATGTGGCCGTCAACCGAATGCGGGCCAATCTTCATCAGTTTTCCAATCCGTATCGGCTTACCTGGTTGAACCAGGCCTCGGCGGCCTACGTCTCGGAGCGGATCAGCGGTTCGGCCAGCTTGTTGGGAACAGTGGTCAATGAGGAGACCCTGGATCAACAACCCGCCAACGATCGTTGGGCCTTGAATCCAGGTATCAACGTGTCGTACAGGCCACTGCTTGACTGGCCTTTGCGTTTGAGAGCTTTTTATAAATCGACGTACCGCATGCCCAGTTTCAATGACTTGTATTATTCGAGCGTAGGTAATAGGCTGTTGCGGCCTGAACAAAGCCGTCAGCTCAACCTGGGTATGACCATTGCCATGGCCTCACCCCAACAGCGCACGCGGTTGACAGCTACCCTTGACGGATATCATAACCGCATCACGGATAAAATCATGGCGTTGCCCACCAAAAACATCTTTGTCTGGAGCATGGTTAATCTGGGTAAGGTCTCCATCACCGGATTGGATGTCACGACGGCTTTTGGACACCGCTTCAATGATGACTGGGCGTTGGATGGTGCCTGGAACCATTCCTACCAACGAGCGCTGGATAAGACGGATCCGACCTCTCCGACGTATGACAATCAGTTGGCCTATGCGCCCCGTGTCTATGGCTCGGCCAGAGTGGGGCTGAAATCTCCCTGGGTTGCGCTGGCCTGGTCTACTCTTTGGTCTGGTCATCGTTATGTTACCGGCCACAACCTGGTCGAAAACGACTTGCCCGGCTTTGCCGATCAGAGTCTTTCCCTGGAAAAGGTGTTCAAGCACTCTTTGCACGATGTGACGTTCAGGGCTGAGGTCTTGAATCTCCTGGGAACCTCTTACGAGGTAATCCGGAATTTTCCCATGCCTGGTCGCTCATACAGGCTGACGGTCAAACTGGCCCTACGTTGATGGTTATGACACAAAAAAATGATGAAAACGAGTCGCCTTTTCCCCTTTAATGTTACTACCCTCCTGGGCTGTTTGTTGCCCTTGGTGGGGATCAGCCTGGGTGCCTGTGATGACCTAACTTCGGTTGAGCCTCCTGCAACACCGGAAACGGGGTTGGGGGTCGGTGCGTTGTATGTGCTGTGTGATGGGAATTATTCATTGAACAACAGTACGTTGGCATTGTATGATGCCAACGAAGAACAATGGGATAAGGACTTTTTTCAATCCATGGCTGGCCGAAAGCTGGGGGATACCGGTAACGACCTGCAACGGTACGGGGATAAAGTGTACATAGTCATGACAGCCTCCAGTCAGATTGAGGTGCTGAATGCCCGTACGGGTGAACCAATCAAGCAAATCTCCCTGTTTGACGGGGCGGTGGCCAGGCAGCCCCGGTACCTGGCTTTTTGGGACAACAAAGCCTACGTTTGTTCGTTCGACGGCACCGTGGCACGCATCGACACGGCCAGTTTGTCGGTGGAGGCTTTGACCAGCGTGGGGCGGCACCCTGACGGATTGTCGGCAGCCAATGGCAAACTCTATGTGGCCAATTCAGGGGGCTTGGATTTCGGTGATGCCCTAGGCTACGACAATACCGTTTCCATCGTGGACTTGAGTACGTTCAACGAATGCGGCCGCCTTACCGTGGGGCTCAATCCCTATCGGGTCAAGACCGATGACAGGGGGTATGTCTGGGTGACCTGCCGGGGTAATTATGCCGACGAATCAGGCTCTTTATGGTGTCTGGATTCCGGTTCGGACAGGGTGGTCGACAGTTTTCCGTTGGCAGTCACCAACATGGCATTTAACGGTCCTCTGGCCTATTGCTACCACTACGACAACGCAACCACTTCGTCCAGTATCATGGTATTCAATCTGGTAACACGAACGATGGAACGGGAGGCCTTCATTACCGACGGTACCCACGTTAAAACGCCCTATGGCATCTATGTGGAGCCGTTGAGCGGAGATGTCTATGTGACGGATGCCGGCGACTATGTATCGGCCGGTGCTGTGTGCTGTTTTTCGGCCGAGGGGAGGTTGCGATTCAAATGGGAGCAAGTAGGGATAAGCCCCAATACCGTATTATATGTACCTGATTTTGTTGGCGGTGAGACGAGGCAGGATACGACGGTCAGTAAGGCGGCCTATATTCACCAGGTGCTTGCCTATATACCTGCACCTGGCCAATTTGTGGGCATGTATCCGGCTTGGAAGGAAGGTGATGATGTCGAGTCGTTGCGTTTGAAAGCGGAAGCTCGTTTGAAAGGCCGCCTGGGTGGGATGGTTTCCTTGGGACGATTCGGAGGGCGCCTTGATTTTGCATTTGACGGTCCTGTATGGAACAAGCCTGGCCAGCCTGACTTTAAAATTTATGGTAACGCCTTTCTCAATGGGGCTGAGCCTGGTATTGTGGCCGTATCGGTTGATGCCAACGCCAACGGTTTGCCCGACGATACGTGGTACGAGTTGGCTGGCTCTGCCCACAACGACCCCATGACCATAAAGAACTACCGAATTGTCTACTACAAGCCAGCCAATCCGACAGACAGTGTACCTTATGCCGATAATAGAGGGGCCAGCGGTTTTTTGCGTCCCGGTTACCCTGTCTGGATGGGCGACTCGCTGCCTTGTACCGGAACCCTGCTGTCACCCACGGCCGTTCAGGATCCTGCTACCGGTTACTGGACCTTGAACGCGTTGGATTGGGGGTACGCAGACAATCACCTGAACACGTCCTCCAACATCGCCTTTGACCTGGATTGGGCCGTTGATGCCTCCGGTTCGCCGGTTCACCTGGATTCAGCTCATTTTATACGTGTCTATACGGCTGTTAATCAAGAAGCAGGATGGCTGGGAGAGCTGTCTACGGAAGTGACCGGTGCCGAGAAATAGCTGAGCGTGGCTTTGTTTAAAATGAAGCCAGCCCTTAATTAATGGGGGATTCTCTTTGTTGTTTAACAAATTTTCAGTATCTTCGTAGTTGGTATGGATTGTATCAGGCCTTTTTTCCCGTGAGGGAGTCGATGGTTTGCTACGATTCTGTGCTGAATGGATCCCCGGTCGATTCAGTTTCTCATACCGACACCACCCCTCACTACCCTTGCCAGCCGGGAATATGGCGGCTATACGGCCGTTGAACCCACTGCCTGAAGCGGTATTTGGAACGAACCGAACTTCAAAGCCCCCAATGGGCTCTTTGCTGTTTTCAGGTGTTTCTTCCACTAACTAAAAACCATATTCGCAACCATGAAATCAAACAGTACTTCGTTACACCGAAGACTCGGTGTACTGATGGGCCTTTTTTGCGCCCTTGCCTGGCCCTTATCCGCTGATACCGTGCTTTCCGGTTCAATTTCACAAGATTCAACCCTGGAGGCGTCAAAAAGCCCCTATCTGGTGCAGTCAAGTTTCAACATCAACAGGGGGGTCACACTGACCGTGCCTGACGGTGTCATGCTGCAGTTCAGCCCAGGAGCAAACCTGTATGTGTTCGGTAACCTGTTGGCTTCAGGAGCCACCTTTACCAGCAACCAGGTGCAACCTGAGGCCGGCGATTGGGGCCGTGTTTACGTAGGTAATGGTGGCGATTCGGCCAAAATTACCATGACCGATTGCGTGTTGGCCAATTTCTATGGTGTAGAAGTGCGCCCAAGAGGTACGGTCAACCTGGTTAACACAAATGTTCTGAATACAGAAGTTGATGCCTTCTATCTACAACAACAATCTGTCCTGTCCATGAACGGGGGTAGCCTGGAAACCAACAGCAGCAACGCGAAAAGCAATTACTCCGCTGTAAATGGTTCATCGTCATCATTGACAACACTTGACGGCGTCAGTATCCAAGGATACCAAATGGGTGTTGAATTCAATACGGGTATGCAGGTCAATCTGGCCGCCACCACCATCACCAATTGCCACTATCCGCTTTATTTCAGGTCGACCGCCACGCTCAACGTGGGCGGTCAATTGCTGTTGACCGGTAATACCTACGATTACGCCAGGGTGGACTTCTATTACATGTATAACAATTGGAACCTGCCCAGCCTGCCCATTCCCTACTATTTTGGAGGATTCAACGTTCAAGCCGGAAACACCCTGACCGTTGCCTCAGGAGCCATTCTGAAGTTTACCAACGGAGGCCGTTTGCAAGTGGACGGAAGCCTCAACGCTGTCGCCAATCCGGGAGAATGGATTTATTTCACCTCATCAAAAGACGACAACCTGGGTGGTGATTCCAACAACGACCAGACCTCCACGGCTCCAGCCGCTGAAGATTGGGAAGGGATTTATTTCACCGACCAAAGTGTTGATACCACGAACATTCTCCGGCGTTGCGCCGTTAGGTATGCCGGTGGAGGTGACAAAGGAGGCATCAGACTGTACAACGCATCACCCACCATTGATAGTTGTGACATCGCCAACAACTACATCGGCATTTGGGCAGAAGGCTTGTCCAACCCTCTTATAACCAATACCGAAATCGGATCCAGTGTGCTGGTACCATTGGCCATTTCGTTTGAAGCCAATCCAGTCATGGCCGGCAACGAACTCTCTTTATCTGACAATAAGTACGACGCCATCGGTATTATTCCCGGAACCATGCAGGGAGATGCCCACCTGGTTATCCGGTCGCTGACCGATCTGCCCAACATGACCTATTATTTGATGGGCGATGTAACCGTGCCTGCTGGGAAAACCTTGACCATCGATCCAGGCATTACCATCAAGGCCTATTACGAAGACTGGTACAACCGTCACATCCTGGTAGAAGGCTCCTTGATTGCCGACGCTACGGCCGACAGCATGATTACCTTCACCTCGGTCAGGGATGATAACCACGGCTACCCTAATGACTGTAACAACGATGGTACCATCACATCGCCGGTTGCAGGCGATTGGGGCGGTATCCTCTTCTTGCCAGGCAGTACCGGTTTGATGGATTACTGCCGCATCAAGTACGCCTCCATCAGCAGCAAGAATTTCAGTTCCTGCAATACCACCGTTTGGATAGCTGAGACCGCTTTGGCCATCATCGATGCAAATCCCGTGATCTCCAATTGCGAGTTCAAAGACCTGAAGCACGCCATCTTCTGCTATAGGGCGGCCAATCCGGTGCTTGACAACCTGGAGTTGATCAATGTACAATTTACACCGATTAACCTTTCCAGTACATCCGATCCTGTCATCACCAACATCACCCATACCAACGTGGGCTGGAGTGCACTCGGACTGATTGGTGGTCCTGTTTGTCTGGACGGTACCATACGGCAACGCAACGTAGCCGGTCACGACAACATCTCCTATATCTTGTTGTCTGATTTGACCATCAACAATGGCAGCCATATTACCATTGACCCCGGTGTCGTGGTCAAGTTTACACAAACCAGTGGCTTCAGCGGCAGAACGTTCTATGTGGACGGTGGGTTGAAAGCAAGGGGTACGGCGGCTCAACCCGTCGTGTTTACCTCCGTTTTTGATGACAATGAAGGCTACGATGCCAATGGTGACGCTAATGCCACAACACCCGACAGGGGTGATTGGGTCGGCATCAAATACAGAGCGGCAGCCGTGGATACCTTCAATACCTTGGATCATGTCATTGTGAAATACGCCGGTGATGGCGGTGAAGGCTGTGTCACCTGGGAAAATGCCGGTGGTACGTTGAGCAACGCGTTGGTCTCCAATTCATATTACTACGGTTTGTATTTCAATGGCAACGCCAATCCGACCATCACGGGTACCAGCATTCAGAATTGTCGCCTGGACCCCGTCGCCATTTCCCTGACGTCCAATCCCACCTTCACAGACGTGGACTTTGTTTCCAATGCCAGTAAAGCCGTCAAGGTCATTGAAGGGACCCTCTCCACCAATGCTGTGTTGGCACCCCGCTCCATGGCTGGTATCGACAACATCGCCTACGTGGTGGAACGCCTGGACATCGCACCCAGCGCCAAACTCACCATTCTGCCTGGCGTGGTCATCAAGTTCAGAACAGAAACGTATCCCTACAACACCTACATCCGCTCCAGAGGTAATCTCGTCGCCGTGGGTGATCCGGATAACAAGATTTACTTTACGTCCTACAAGGATGACTCCAAAGGCGGTGACTCCAACAATAACGGCAACAACGACGCGCCCGAACCCGGTGATTGGGGTCAGGAATACCGCTATGATTACCATGGTGGTGTGCACATCATCAACAATACCGTAGTATCCGATACGGTCAATGTACTCAAACATTGTGAGTTTTCCTATCCTTCCACCGCCATCCGCGTGGATAACGCTCATGCCACCGTGGACAGTTGCCTGATCCAATTGTGCATGAACTATGGGGTATCCTCCTTTGGTTCAGCCAATCCACACGTGAGCAACACCCAGTTTTACAACATAGGTCTCACACCCGTGGAATTGAGTATGTTCTCCAATCCCTCCTTTGAATCGTGTACAGCCCTGAACATCGGTTACATGGGTATGACGGTGGTTCCCGAAACGTTCTCCAAGTCGGATACCATACCCGTTCGTAGTTTTGCCGGTTACGACAACATCAATTACGTGATGAGTTATCCCTGTACCATTAATTCGGGTTGCACCATCACCATTCCCGAAGGTGTCACCTTTAAGTCGATGCAAGGCATGACCACCGGACGTCTCAATTGGTGGGGCGACTCCCAAACCGTTAATGGCTTCGTGGTCAATGGTAGCCTCAACATCCTGGGTACGGCAGACAAACCCGTTGTATTCACCCATGCGTATGATGATGCCTATGGTTCACCGGCTGATATGCAGTTGAACGGTGCGGCAACCTTACCACCGGTGGCGGTTTCCGATTACATGTACGGCACCTGGATTACCTTCAACGATATCAGCGCCGATACCAGCCGGATTGAAAACGCCCTCTTCAAATACGGTCAAAGAGGTATAGCCATGCTTAGCGCATCACCCCGTATCCGTAAAACGACGTTTGAACAACTGTACACCGGTATCGATATGAGCGGCGTGTCCGAACCCGTCATCGANNGCTGCCGTTTCCACGACCTAGCCTATTTCCCCATGCAGGTATCGTTGGTGGCTTACCCGGCCTCTACCTTGGGCAATGAGATCAGCGGAACCACCTATAAAGGAATCAAGGTGAGAAATGAAACACTGACCCAGGATGTCACCCTGCCCAAACGTAACTTTGGTGGCAAGGACAACATCCCGTACCTGTTTGGCGATTATGAAGTCGGTACCAGTGCCACGCTTACCATCGCTCCCGGTGTCATTTGTAAGTTCAGGCGCTTCAGCGACTACTATTACTCCAGTTCCTATGGCAAGATCAGTGTATCCAAAGGTCTGAAAGCCCTTGGTGGAGCCTCATCTGACAGCCTGATCGTGTTTACCAGTATCTACGATGACTTTTATGGCGGTGATTCCAACGCCGACGGTCCGACCAATGGTGCTGTTGATCAGTGGGATGGTTTAATTTTCAACAACGTATCGCTTGATCCCGAGTGCCAGTTGAGCCATTGCGTGATTCGTTACGCCCGCAAAGGGGTTCAAACCACCAGTGCCAGCCCGACCATTGACAACACGCTGTTCAACCGTAACAGACAGGCGGTCGAAGCGGCAGGGGCTTCCAATCCGGTTATAAGAAATTGTGACTTCAATGAAAACGTGGAATACGCCGTCAAGAACGTTGACAAGTCGTTTGATATCCAAGCTATCAACTGCTGGTGGGGTAACAACGATGGCCCCATCATCAGCGACGGATCGACGAGCAACGTGGGCGAACAAGAATATGTGACGACCTGGGTCAATGTAGAACCCTGGCGCACCATCGGTATCCA
>DOBD01000096.1:11396-16423 GCA_003506275.1 Bacteroidales bacterium
CTGATTCTGCAATATGTGGTTGGCATGGATGCCTACTTCCCGGTCAACAAGATCAAGTCCCTGAACGCCAGAATGCCTGCGACAGATTTGACGTTGTCTATGCCAAGCATCAACAGTGTAGATGAATCTACCTTTACACTACCCGTCAACGTTTCGACGCTGAAGGGTCTCGGTGGCGCCGACCTGCGTCTGCGTTTCGATCCCGCCNNGCCTGGCCTTGCAGTCACTCACGAAAACCCAACCTTCGATCAGCCTCGAATACAAGGCAGACAACGCTACGGGTCTCGTTAACATCGCCATGGCTGGTGCCGGATCAATGCCCGATGAGGCAGCCGAATTGTTCAACCTGACCTTCACTGTGCTCAGCCAACGCTCCACAACAACCGAGGTGGCTGTTGAACGCTTCCAGGTCAACGAAGTCGACAAGATGGCTATGGCTTCCAACGGATTGATTACCATCAGCAAGACCCCTGTAGGCTTGGTTCAAGCCGGAAAACACGTTCAAGGCATGGATCCTTTGTATCCCAACCCGTTCAAGGGTGAAGCCAATTTGGTCTACCGCTTGGATGACAACGCTCGTCACGTGACCCTGGAACTCTTCAGTCTCTCCGGACAGAAGTTGGCCACCCTTGTTGACAAGAACGCTGTTGCCGGATCCTACACACTTCGGTTGACAGCCAGTGACCTGTCCCTGCAACCGGGTATGTACCTGATTCGCATGTCGACGGATACGTTCAAGCAAACCCAGAAGTTTCAAGTTGGATTTTAACACGCTGAACCCATGAAACGATGTNNCATTGGGATCAGGCTGGCAGATACCACCGTCTACAGAGGTACTGTCTTTGACCTGCCCATCCGGGTCGACAGTACCTTCAGTGGTAAGGAAGTCTATTCATACGCGCTGCAGTTGCAGTTTGATCCCAGAACCCTCTCGCTGGATACCGTCCTGACGACAGGCACATTGACCGAAGCATGGGGAGCACCCACCTGGAAGGTGACCAAGGTAAATGATTACCAAGCCACCGTTACGATAGCGGCAGCCAATGCTCAGGCGCTTTCAGGTAAAGGTCACCTCCTGTTGCTCCGTTTCAGGTCAATGTCCGAAGCGTGGGGGAGTTCCATTCAGTTTGGCTCAGCCCGCTTGAACATGTTCAATGAGGGTGAGCCTGCTCTCAAGATCAACAGAAATTATGGCTATGTGTACGTCAACAACCCGCCTAGTTTGTCGTTGAGTCCATCTACCGCCGAAATAGCCAAGGGAGAAACCCTGGCCTTTTCAGCCTGGGGTGGTGCCAAGCCGTATCAATGGTCGGTGTCTGACACCACGTTGGCCACCATTTCCGGTAGCGGTCAATTGTTGGCGCTGAAAGAAGGCCAGGTGGTGGTGACGGCCACCGACACCAACGGTGTCGCCGGTGTGTCAAACCTCATCACCATTCGGCCTTTCAGACTTAGTGTTCCCACTGTGGAACAGTGGAAAGGTCAGGTTGTGGAAGTGCCCGTATTGGCTTCCGACTTGACCGGACTTGATGTGACAGCCGGCCGTTTCGAGATCACCTACCATGATCAGAGCCTTTTGTATGAAACGTTTCGCACATCAAACCTTGCCCTTCAAGACTATTCAGTGACTGTGCACCTGGCTCAACCTGGGCGTTTGTTGGTCGCTTTTGCAGGCACTCAACCTCTGATAGGCAGTGATACGTTGTTGACGTTGTCTTTCCGGTTGCTGGATTACCCCTATGGGTCAACCATCAGTTTAGCCCAGGTCCTCTTCAACGAACATCTCATTGGGGTGACCACCAACGGCAGGGTTGATGCCAAGAACAATCCCTATATGTCCATGTACCCTGCGTCCATGAATATGGTGGTGGGGCAATCAGTGTCCATGTCGCTCTATGGTGCCATTGAGCCTGTGGCCTGGTCGGTGAGCGACCCCAAGGTAGCTGAGATCAGCAGTCAGGGTGTTTTGAGGGCAATCAGGCGGGGGCAAGTGACGATTACGGCGGTTGATTCAGCCGGCGCTACCCTGCATTCTGATCCCTTTACGGTGTATGATGCCAGGGTATTCTTACCCGACACCACGATCTGTGAAGGGGCGAGTGAGCTGTATTGGCCTGTCGTCATCAGCAACAGACCAGCTTCCGATGATGTCTTTGCGTTTGAACTATCGCTGGAGTATGATTCAACCTATGTATCATTCGAGGGCTTTGTACAGGCTGGAACGTCTTCTGAAGGATGGAGTGCTGCTGTTAACAACACGTTTGGCGAAGGTTGGCAACGGTCAAGGCTGGATATCGCCTGTTCGGGTACAACACCTGTAAGCGATGCAGGCCCTCTTTGCTATCTGAAGTTCATGGCCAAACCGGCCTTACGTGCAAACTACAGTACTAACCTAAACCTCAGTCGACTGGTCCTTAACGAAGGGACTCCGACCGCCCTTATTGATAACGATATCACGTTGCGGCGCGTTCCACCCTATGAGGGGGAGGTTTCAATTTACCAGGAATGGAGTCGGCGTGTCTGCCTGGGTGACACTATGTATTTTAATGCTAATGTGTACAATGTCAGTCAGCCAACCTATCAATGGTACATCAATAATCTGGAAGTGCCTGGTGCGACAATGCCGCATTTCATGACCTCCGACCTGTTGAACGGTGACACGGTCAAATGCCTCGTTGTTGCCTTGGATCCTTGTATTATGGATCCCATTCTCTGGTCTAATGGCATTGAAGTATACGTTGAGTATGTGCCGGCAGCTCCCGATAGCATCGAGGGTGATACCCTGGTCGTGAGGGGGCAATCATGGGTCTCTTATGACATTCCTTACATAGAAACGGCTCAACGGTACAACTGGATTTTCCCGCAGGGTTTCAGCACGCCTTATGGCGGGAGCGGTACATCGGTTTACGTGGAAGTGNNTGTGACCGATTCTGCCATGTCTGGCCATGTGCAGGTGTGCGGAATTAACGAATGCGGCATTGGTGATACAACCACGCTGTATGTACACGTGGTGGATGTGCCGGCCAGGCCGGATTCCATTTATGGCCCTACAGAACTCTGTGTGGGTCTGGACAGCGTTGCGTATTGGGTGACTCCTCAACCCGGGGTGACCTCCTATGTCTGGGACCTGCCATGGGGCTTTGAAGGATCAAGTGACTCAAGTCTCATCTGGGTGAAACCACCCACGTATGAAACCGACGGACATATTGTCGTTCATGCTTCCGTGGCTGGTATTGACGGAGAAGGGGCTGTGTTACCTGTCAATGTCATATCAACGCCAAGTCAAGCCTACGTGTATGGACCGAATCGGTTGACACCGGGTACAGACAGTGTGCTCTTTGTGTGCGAATCCTGGAATGCTTCACAGTATGAATGGTTACTCCCTGAGGGGTTGAGTGGTTCAGGCCATGATGATTCCCTGTATGTGACGGTCTCATCCACATTCGCTGGAGGACGTCTGTCTGTCGTACCCATCAATGCTTGTGGTGGGGGGGATACCGCTTGGATGGATATCGGCTTGACAGATGTGCATGATTGGTATTCCGTGGAAGGCCCTGATGACTTTTGTGCGACCGACGATAGTATCTGTTATCGTTTCGGACCATACCCTGGAGCCTTGTACTATCAATGGCGCCTCTCAGACGGTATTACCGGGACGAGTACGGCCGATTCCATCTGGATCAAATCTGATGGCAGCAAGCGCTATGCGTCCATGTCCGTGGTGCCCATCCTTAGTGGAGATACCTTGGATCCTTGGTATAAATCGTTCCGTATTTCATTGGGTAAACCTGCCAAACCAGATTCCATTTATGGCCCGAAACGATTGGAGCGTTTGCCCCAGTCGGTAGAATACAGCTTGCCGTATGATCCCGATGTGATCGGGTATGTATGGTCGTTTCCTGAAGGATGTTTGGGAGATGCGTATGGGGTGAATGCTTCAATGTATGTGACAGAAGAGGCGATGAATGGACGCTTGTCAGCCGTACCTTTCAACACCTGCGGCTATGGAGATACCGTCTTCCTGGATCTGGTCTTTGAACCGTGGAAAACGGACACCATCCGTGGCGATACAGTGGTTTGTGCTGGTAGTTATGGTACCTATTGGGTTTCCGACAAGGTTGATTCTACACGGTATGAGTGGATCTTACCGGTCGGTTATGAATTGATTGGAAAGGGCGATGGAAACATGGTTTGGATTGCCTTTGCAGATACTGCCGTCTCTGACACCATCAAGGTGTTTGGTTACGGTGATTATGGTCCCGGACCTGTACGTTCCTTGTTTATTCAGGTCTTGCACGGGGTACCGGCTGCGCCCATGTTTGTGATTGTTCCCGAACAACTGCAACGTGGTCAGAAGGACGTCACCTTGCAAGTCAAACCCGTTCCGGGTGCTACCTACTACGAGTGGATGCTACCCTGGGGATTTGAAGGGTACAGTGAAACCAATACCCTGACGTTTGATGTATCGGAAGTAGCTACTTCAGACAGCGTCTACGTCAAGGCTGTAGGCCCTTGCGGATATAGTCAGTGGGTGTCTGCCTATTTGGATGTCAAGGTTGAACTGACAGGTATACCCACCATCAGTGCGCCCTATACGATATGTGCCGGAGAAGATAATGTCATGTTCTGGGTTGACGACATCGAAGGTGCTGAGGGCTACCATTGGATAGTGCCTCCTGGCTTGACTGGCTCAAGTGAGGAAAACTACCTGTACGTCTCCCTGGATGACACCGTGACTCAGTTCACCCTGCAGGTGTANNGTATAACGAAACGGACACCACGGAAACGGCCACCGTTGACTATACCTTCGTATTACCCTTGCCGGTCAAACCCGAGTTCCTGGTTGCGCCTACCGTCCTTAATCCTGGTATGACCGATGTGGCGTATATCCTCAAACCTGATACGACCATTCATTTCTATGAGTGGGTATTGCCGGATGGTATTATTCAGCAATGGGATGAACCGGCCATGCCGGCGTACGGCCCCATGATGCACGGTCGCAATGACACCTTGCTGGTGACAGTGAC
>DOBD01000279.1:0-260 GCA_003506275.1 Bacteroidales bacterium
GAGATATCTTCATCGTGTCCTTCCTTGGCCTTGGTGGTGGGGGTGATGATGGGCTTTTCGAATGGCTGATTTTCCTTCATGCCTTCGGGCAGGGAAACGCCGCACAAGATGCGTTTGCCCGCCTTGTATTCCCGCCAGGCGTGACCGGTGAGGTAACCGCGGATCACCATTTCCACCTCGAACGGTTCGCACCTGAGTCCGACAGTCACCATGGGGTCAGGGGTAGCCAGTTTCCAGTTCTTGACGATGTCAGTGGTGGC
>DOBD01000279.1:274-675 GCA_003506275.1 Bacteroidales bacterium
CAGAAATACGGTCACTGACAACCATGACCAGCAGGTCATCGTTGATGTTGTACACGTCACGGACCTTGCCGTGGTAGACGGACTTTTGTCCGGGAAACTGAAAATCAGTTCTTGTAAGAGCTTGTTTCATAGTGCTATTGTTGAGTTGCTAGTTTCTTTTCAGCCTTAGCTTGGTTTTTTTCGGCCTGGAATACCTCATAAGCATCCACGATGCGTTGCACCAGTTTGTGACGTACGATATCCTCCTTGTCAAAGGTGATGGTGGCAATGCCTTTGATGTTCTTAAGTACGTGCATGGACTGGATGAGGCCAGACGTGACGTTGTAGGGGAGGTCAATTTGTGTGATGTCCCCTGTGACGATCATTTTGGCGTTCATGCCCAGGCGGGTCAGGAACATCTT
>DOBD01000279.1:732-3898 GCA_003506275.1 Bacteroidales bacterium
ATCATGTCTTCCAGGGCATCGTACAAGGGTTGCAGATAGGGGTCTATCTTCTCCTTCATGTCTCCGGGTAAAAATCCCAGTTTTTCGCCAGCTTCCACGGCCGGACGGCAAAGGATGATCTTTTTAACTTCCCTGTTTTTCAATGCTCTGACAGCCAGGGCGATGGCTGTGTAGGTTTTGCCTGAACCCGCAGGGCAGATGGCGAAAATCAGGTCGTTCTCAGCGTAGGCTTTCACCAATAATTGCTGGTTTTTGGTTCTGGCTAGAATGGGTTTCCCGTTCATGCCGTGTACGATGAGGTTTTCCGTACGCACTTCCAATGGAGTGCGACCCCTGACAATGTCTCTGATGGTCTCTTCGTTCAGGATGTTGTAATCCAGGCAATAACGCTCCAAGGCCTTGATGGCGGCCTCGAAAGCGTCCAATTCGGTGGGTTCACCCAGGGCTTTGATGATGTTGACCCTGGCTACGATTTTTAGCTTGGGGTACAGCGCTTTGATCAATTGAATGTTGAGGTTGTTGACTCCGTTAAACAGAACAGGGTCAGCCTGTTCAATCATCAAAACGCGTTCGTTCATAAGCAGGGTTGTGGTTGTTGCAAAAATAACAAAAATCAGTGGATTATGGCTGGCAATGGCTGAAAAACCCTATTTTTGTGGGTAGGCTCAGGTGAAGGCCCAACCTGGCGAATCTCGGAATTAATTCGAATGAATCACATGCAACGCTCATCCACGAATAATCGACACCACTACAAGACACTCCTGGCCGCAGGTACCGGCTTGAGTCTGATGAACCCTGTCGTAAGTCAAACTGATGTGGTTAAATCCACTAATCCATCGCAAGAAAACAAACATCCCAACATCCTGTTTATTCTAGCTGATGATCTTGGGTACGGAGACTTGGGCTGTTACGGCAACACGGTGGTTAAAACACCGGTTATTGACAGCCTGGCTGCAGCTGGTTTGCGGTTTACCGATTTCTACGCCGGCGCCAGTGTCTCTTCGCCTTCCAGGGGTTGCCTGCTGACCGGTTTGCACACCGGTCACGCCAGAATCAGAGGCAATATGTGTCGGGTAGGTGGAATGGAGGGCGAACGCGAGGGGATACCCGGCAAGGTGCGTCGTACGAACCTGCAGCCCGAAGATAAAACCCTGGGTGATTTGTTGCGCGATCAGGGATACCGTACCTGCCTGGTCAATAAATGGCATGTTGATGGCTTTGATACGACAGCTACCCCCTTGGACCGAGGTTTTGACGAATTTNNAAAATGGCCTACACACCGACCACAATACCGACAGGGCTACTGATGAAGCCGTGGCTTTCATTACCCGTATGGGCAAGGGTGTAACACCGGACGGTTGCCAATTGGCAGCTGGTCAGGCAGTCGGCCAACCTTTTTTCCTTTACATGGCCTACAACGCACCGCACGTGCCGTTGGATGCCAAGGATACCCTTCTTTATGCGGGACAAGGGTTACCCGATACCGACAGGCGGTATGCCGCGATGATCAGCCACATGGATGCTTCCATCGGTCGTTTGATGAACACGCTCAGGGAACAAGGGCTGGCCGATAACACCTTGGTTGTTTTTGCATCCGACAATGGTGGTGCCAAAGCAGCGGGGGTGCAGACATTGCCCTTGAACGGCGCATTGAAAGGCTGGAAAGGAGAATTGTGGGAAGGAGGTATCAGGGTGCCCCTCATGGCCAGCTGGACCGGGCATATCAGGCCGGGCACCCAAACCGCTGAACCGGCCTATTTTCCCGATTTCTTTGCCACGTTTGCCGATCTGGTCGCCTCCGATACCTATGCGACAGGTGATGGTGTCAGTTTGATGCCCTTGTTGACCGGTGATGTGACCGCCTTACCAGAAAGGGCCTTGTATTGGGAGCAGTATCCCCGGGTGGACATCAGTGTGGCGCTTCGGAAGGGGCCCTGGAAGATCATCCGCCATCAAGTGGATCAACCCTGGCAACTGTATAACCTGAAGGAGGATCTGGGAGAGACTACTGATTTGGCCGCCAAATACCCAGCCATTGTGACCGACTTGAGCCGTTTGGCTGAAGCCGCCCACGAGCCGTCTCCCTATTGGCCCGTCTATCCTGAAAAATAATTACCTTTGCGGGGAATTTCCCAAAGGATGCTTCAACGGTACTTCATACGGTTTTCTTACGATGGAACCCACTACCACGGCTGGCAAATCCAGCCCAACGGGGTGTCCGTACAGTCAATCATGACCACCATCATGCAGCGCTATTTTGGCCCGGAGTTGCAATTGACGGCGGCCGGCAGGACAGACGCCGGAGTCCATGCGACGACCATGTATGCCCATTTCGATACTGATAAACCACTGGACGACCTTGTCGCACTGACCAACAAGCTCACCTACATGATGCCTCCCGACATTGCCATACAGGCCGTGTTGCCGGTGATGTCTGATGCCAATGCACGGTTTGATGCCCTTTCGCGTACCTACGAGTACCGAATGAGCGCAGTGAAAAATCCGTTCACCAGGCACTACGTCGCTCCCTTTTACGGACCGCTCGATGTGGTGGCTATGAATGCTGCCGCCGCCACCCTGNNAACAGTTGGTCTTTGTCATCCAGGCAGATCGCTTCCTGCGCAATATGGTCAGAGCCATCGTGGGGACTTTGCTTGAGGTGGGGCGTGGTAAATTGGATACGGCCGGTTTCAGAGCGGTGATTGAGCAAAAGGACCGTTGTGCCGCCGGAGCCTCGGTTGAGGCCAAAGGCTTATTCCTGGTTGACATCCAGTATCCGGATCGGATTTTCAGGTAACAACGACAGAACCGTTTAAANNAAGCCTCGGTAGAGGCCAAGGGCTTATTCCTGGTGGACATCCAGTATCCGGATCGGATTTTCAGGTAACAACGACAGAACCGTTTAAACTATGTGGTTAATCAGCGCGTTCGCATCGGCCTTGTTTTTGGGCCTGTATGATGTGAACAAAAAATTGGGTCTCCGGAACAACGCCGTCCTACCCGTTCTCTTTCTGAACACCGTGTTGTGTTCCCTTTTTTTTCTGCCCGTTCTTCTGCTGTCCCGGTTTGCGCCGGATACCCTCAAGGATACCATTTTTTACGTCTCGTCCGTTCCGGCCAGCACCCACGGTTTTATTCTCCTCAAATCGGTCATCGTTCTCATTTC
>DOBD01000279.1:3918-12268 GCA_003506275.1 Bacteroidales bacterium
CCATCGGTGGTTTTGTTGGGGGCGTTAGTGGTGTTTAAGGAACAGTTGAACCTTTATCAATGGCTGGGGGTGTTGGTGGCCTTGATCTGTTTTGTGTTGTACTCCCTGGCCGGTAAAAAAGAAGGTGTTTCCTTTTGGACCAACAAATGGGTCTGGTTTCTGTTCGTGGCCGTCATCACTGGTGCTGTCAGCGGCCTGTACGACAAATACCTGATGAATCATTACGACCGCATGGCCGTGCAGGTGTGGTACACCATCTATCAAATCGGACTCATGTTGCCCGTTTTGCTGATTTTTTGGTATCCCAGGCGCAAGGTGGAAGCACGCTTCGAATTCCGTTGGTCCATCATCGGCATCGCCTTTTTCCTGAGTTTGTCGGATTTTCTGTACTTTTATGCCCTCAGCTTGCCGGACTCCATGATTTCTGTCGTTTCCGTCGTGAGGCGATCTGGCATTGTGGTCTCCTTCCTGGCTGGGGCTTTTTTCTTCCACGAGAAGAACATTCGTATCAAAGGCTTGATCCTGTTGGGTGTGTTGGCCGCGATGTTTCTGTTGTTCCTGGGGTCTCGCTAGACACTGGTCCTGAGACAAACCCTCTGTTGATCAGCCATTGTATCTAAAGAACGTGAACATTATGAAGATGAATCGAACTATTCTGTTGATATTCAGCCTTTTGAGCCTTTCGGTGCAGGCCTTGACCATGAAGGATGTCTTATTGTCGATGCCGACTGACTTGCTGCCGACTCTGCCACTGAGTGCCAGGCAGGATCTGGTTGATTTTTACACCAACAACCGAACAGCCGCCATGCCTGCCGCCTTCAACAATCAGATGATTCTTAAGGTGTTGACTGACGATTACCTGTTGCTGCAAACAAGTCCGGTTTCGACCCTTCAAGTGAAACGGCTGTCGGTTGATGACACGATGACCGTACTGGCTCTCATCCACACGACGCAAGGCCCTTTGGAAGACAGCCGTCTTGTTTTTTTTAGTCCGGACTGGAAACCCATACTCCAGCCNNCGTTTTGATGCGGATTGCGCCCGTTTGTTTGTTCGTATGGCCTGGTCGCCGGCATCAACCGATCTGATAACCACTCACAGCTTGAAGGTGGATGTACCCTTTGAAACCTTGTTGCCGTACCAGGAATTACTGGTTGATACGTTGCGTCTGGTCTGGTCGGGGAAGGGTTACAGGCCGGCTTTCAACAAGGCGCCCGTGACTGGACAAACTTCAACTGTGCTTGTCAAATGAGACGGTAACGTCGTGACGGTTCCCAATTGAGCGACAGGTAGTGTCTTTTCCCAAAACACGCGTTGATCATCACTGATTTTTACGGTGGTTATGGCTGGTTGTCTGTAATAGATACCAACGACTGGTTCCTTTTTCTCGACCGTGCGTTTCAAGTCGTCTACGGCCGGTGAAAAGGCTTTGGTCAGTGTGATATACACCGGACTTCCGCTCAAATCGTTTTTGTCTACCAGGCCCAATTGGTTGTTAAACCGAAACAAGACAACCGATTCCTCTTTCTTGGGTTCGAACACTAGTTTTTGAACGGTCTCCGTTGTTTCCGTCGATCCTGTGAACAGTTCCAGGTAGTATGTTTCCATTCGGTTGAGTTCGGCCAGCAACAGTTTGAACGAAGCGCCGTCGGCTGGGGTATGTTCGGTTTCCTGGTGCAACAGGGTAAGTCTGGTTTCCCTCAGGTTGAACAATTGGGCGGCCGCCAATTCGGCTAGTTTGGCTGTCGAAGTGGCCTGTTGCATGTCTCTGGTCAGCGTGGAGCTTGCTTTCGTTTGATGGCTATCAGCCTCTTTTGGCTGACGTTTGCCTATGGATTGTCTTGGTTGGTTTGTTGCTGGTGCGTTTTTGATGTTGCATCCCAACAAGAATCCTTCCGGTGACAGACTGATGACCGGTGTTGTCTTTGTTTTGGGGAGTGGTTTCACCAGGTAGCCGTTTTTGACATCAGGTACGGCGTGCGGTTTGGCTGTCAGCCCTACGAGTTCATAGCTGGTTTGTTCGTTCTGGATAACATCGCTGATGCCAAGATACCGTTCGGCGTACAGGGCGTAAGGACCAGGAGTTTGCTTGGTGTGGCGTACGGTGACGGCGATCTCCAGGGTGGTTTTGGGTAAGTGGTAGACCATTCCGTCGAGTGGTGTGGTGGCGTCTTTCAACGGCAGGCTGGTGACTTGCGCCTGTAAGCCATTGATTAACAGAAGTAAAGTCATGGTGGTGAAAAGCCGTATCATAGTCAATGTGTTTGAATGGGTCTTTGTCGGTACAGGTGTTTGAAGGCTTTACCCAGGTTGGCAGCCAGGTCTCCGGCGATCAGGCTTTCTTCGGACTCCTTGTCCAGCGCCAGTTCGCCACTGAGACCGTGCAGGCAGGTTCCCAGCACACAGGCTGTTTCCCTGTCGTAGCCTTGGGCCAGCAAAGATACAATAATTCCCGTCAACACATCACCGCTGCCCCCTGTGGCCATGCCCGGATGTCCGGTGTTGTTGAAACGGCAACGTCCGTCAGGACAAATGCAAGCGGTATACGCTCCTTTTAGGACCAGGTAAACGCCAGCTTTGACTGCCATGCCAATGGCTGCCTCCAGCCGTTCGTATCCGGTGGTGGGTTTTCGTCCCAGCATCCTGTCGAATTCCCCAGGATGAGGCGTTAGAATACTTCCTTTGGGTAGTTGTTCGAACAGGTGGGGATGAGCGGCCAACAGGTTGAGGGCGTCGGCATCGATGACCAAGGGGACTTTTGCCGTTAGTAACAAGGCTTCTAAGCCTTTCAAGGTTGCATCAGATTGGCCAAGTCCAGGACCTATGCCGATGGCTGAACAGGTGCTTGAGACTCGTTGGTGGGGCCAGCACGTTTCAAGGTAGGTGGTGCAGAGTGCTTCCGGCAAAGCTGTTTGTGCGATATCCAGGCAAGGCGCCGGTACATGCAGGGTCAATAATCCGGTGCCGGCTCTCAAGGCACCCTTGCCTNNTTGCCGGCCAACAGGGCAGCGCCCATCATGCCTGGACTTCCGGCAATCAGCAGGCTGTGACCGCAACGGCCTTTGTGGGCGAAGCGGGCTAAGGGTTTAAGACAGGTAGCTGCTTCATCGGTAGTCGTCAATGACCAGGTCGTTGGCATTTCGGATAGGGCTTTGGGATTCAAGCCAATGTCTACTACTTGCCATTTTCCGATGAAGGTTTCGTTTTCAGGGAGCAGGCAGGCTAACCTGGGCTGTTGCAAGCAGTATGTTTCATCGGCCTTGACAACTGCTTTGTGAGGATCATCACCGTTGTTTTCTCCAAACAACCCGCTGGGCAGGTCAATGGCGATACGTTTGGCTGGTTGTCGGTTCATCCATTCCACGGTCGAGGCGAAGGCAGCCTGAAGCGGCCGGTTAAGCCCGGAACCAAACAGGGCGTCTACCAGTACATCGGCCGGTCCGATGGTGTTTAGGGCCTCAGGATTGGCGGGCTCAACGTAGGAAAGCCCTTTTTCCTCTTTCAACCGGCTCCATTGGTAGGCTGCATCGGTTGAGAGGGGTTTGCCGTAATGGCATAAAACGACGGAAACCCTGTACCCATCCCTGTAAAGCCACTTGCTGATCACCAGACCATCGCCCCCGTTGTTGCCGGGTCCGGCCATGACCACCACTCTGTCAGTGGGCCTCAAGGTGGATCGAAGTCGATGAAAAAGCGCCAGTGCCGCCCTTTCCATCAAGTCGGTTGTCGTAATGCCTTCCTGTTCAATGGTTAAGGTGTCTAATTGTCTGATAGTATCTGTTGTAAACAGCTTCATGGGCTCAGGGTATATAAACCACGTTTCCTACTGTGCAAACTTAGAAATAAATGCTGAGACTTGGTAGCCTTGTCGTTTTTTTCGTACCTTCGCGACGGCTTTCGGATTACATCAAACAGTGAGCAATATGGAGACAATCAGGGTGAAAGACAGGGATTTTAGCTTGTTCCTGTCTAAAGAGACCATACAAGCACGCATCGCTGAAACAGCCCAACGCATCAATAGAGACCTGGCCGGCAAAAATCCCTTATTTTTAGCCGTTTTGAATGGTTCCTTCATGTTTGCCGCTGATCTGATGAAACAGATAACCATTCCGTGTGAAATCAGTTTTGTGAAGCTGGCCTCGTACGAAGGGATGCAGCAAGGAGGAAAAATCCGTGAGGTTTTCGGCTTGAGTGAACGCATTGATGGTCGCACGGTGATCATCATCGAAGATATCGTGGATTCAGGCAGAACCATGACGCAACTGTTGGACTCTCTGAAGACCAGAAACCCGGCCGAGATTCGCATAGCGACGTTCCTGTTTAAGCCGGCAGCGTTGAGTTGCCCCCTTGCGTTGGATTATGTGGTCTTCGAAATTCCTAATGACTTTGTCGTGGGATATGGCATGGACTACGACGGATTTGGACGCAACCTGGATCAGGTCTATACGGTAGTCCACCAATGAAGATTCATCCAGACGTCATCCAGTCTGGTTTTTTATAGTAGGTAATAAATTGGTTAACGACATGGTTCTCAATTTGGTACTTTTTGGGGCTCCGGGTTCCGGCAAAGGCACGCAGAGTACTTTACTGGCTGAAAAATACGGACTTGTCCATTTGTCTACCGGTGAATTGTTGCGAGAAGAGGTTCAGACAGGTAGTGACTTGGGTCAACAGATAGACGCATACATTGCCAAAGGTAATCTGGTGCCTGATCGTCTGATCATTGATATGTTGGCGGCTGTGCTTGCCAGGTACGAAACAGCCAAGGGGTTTATCTTTGATGGATTTCCTCGTACCACCGATCAGGCCGCTGCGTTGAGGCAGCTGCTCAAGGCTAATCATAGCGATGTTTCCCTGATGATCAATCTGAACGTGGAAGAGGAGGAGTTGATCAACCGATTGCTTTACCGGGGAATTTCCTCGGGACGCACCGACGATAATTATGAAACCATACAGCACCGTATCAAAGTTTACCACGAAAAAACAGCCCCTGTCAAGGCCTTTTATGAAGCCCAAGGTTGTGCGGTAGACATCGAAGGTGTCGGTAGCCTCAGTGATATTTTTAAACGCATCCAGGTACAGGTGGATGCCGTGATCAACAACACACATCATGCCTGAAAGCAATTTCGTAGATTATGTCAAGGTATATTGCCGATCGGGTAACGGTGGCAGGGGAAGTACCCATTTCCATCGTGAAAAATACATAGCCAAAGGTGGGCCAGACGGTGGCGACGGTGGGCGTGGTGGCCATGTTATTCTCAAGGCCAGGAGCAATTACTGGACACTGATTCATTTGCGGTACGCCAGGCATGTTTTTGCCGAGCATGGTGCCAGTGGTAGTGGTGCCTGCAGTACGGGCAAGTCGGGAGAAGACAGCTATATCGAAGTGCCGGTAGGTACGGTGGCCCTGGATGCCGATACCGGAGAGTTTCTCTGTGAGGTAACCGAACCAGATCAGGAAGTCGTTCTACTTAAGGGTGGACGAGGTGGTCAGGGCAATGCCCGGTTCAAAACAGCCACCAATCAGACGCCACGGTTTTCACAACCCGGCGAGCCCCTGGAAGAACGTACCATCATTTTGGAACTCAAGCTGCTGGCCGATGTTGGTCTCGTTGGTTTTCCCAATGCCGGCAAATCAACCCTGCTGTCGGTGCTTTCGGCAGCCAAACCCAAGATTGCCGATTATCCCTTTACGACCTTGGAACCCAACCTGGGTATCGTGGCCTACAGGGATAATCAGTCGTTTGTGATGGCCGATATTCCCGGTATCATCGAAGGTGCAGCCGAAGGGCGGGGNNACACATTGAACGTAACTCCGTGCTGTTGTTTATGATTCCGGCCGATAGCAGTGACATCAAGGCTGATTATGCTGTCCTGCTCGGTGAATTGGAACAATACAACCCCGAGCTGCTCGACAAGCAGCGCCTGTTGGCCATTACCAAGTGCGACTTGCTCGACGAGCAGTTGATGGACGAGATGCGGCAGGACTTGCCCGACATTCCTTCCGTGTTTATTTCTTCGGTGTCAGGTCTTGGATTGACTACCCTGAAGGATCAACTTTGGGAACGGTTGAATGTCCCACAGTAATCACCCCTGATTAGTTACCCTGGATGAATCGTGTGATGGCATCCATTAAGCCCTCTGCCAGGGGTAGTTCCGGTTTGTTGTAGGTGTCCAGGTTGGCGGCCCTATCCATGGGGGCCTGCTTCAACACGTGGTTCATGCCTTCTNNGGCTGGGCGGCAGCCAAGCGTTTGGCGTCTTCCACCGGCACCTGGATGTCGGTGCTTCCCTGCACCAGCAGGGTGGGTTTCTGTAATGCAGCCAGGACAGTTCTGGGATCGTACTTGAACCAAGACCGTAGGTAGGGTTGAACGCTGGGTCTGAACAACATCATTNNCCGTATGTCCGGCTGCCAGGCTGTCGACTTTGAGCAGCGCCTTGTCACCAAAAGCGTTGGGGGCTGCCGATAGTTGTTCCTTTAAAACTTCGTAAGCCGGTCTGCCCGGCCCTGCAATCGAAATATACTTGTCGGCTTCATTCATGGCCAACATGCCAATCATGGAGCCTTCACTGTGTCCAATAATTACCAGTTTTGTAAACCGCTGATCCTTTTTTACCCACAGGGTCCAGGCTTTGGCGTCGATCACGTAATCGTCGAACAGGAGGTCGTCCTCACGATCCACGGTGGCTGCGCTTTGGGCGATGCCTCGTTTGTCGTACCGCAGTGATGCGATGCCTGCCTTGGCCAGGGCGTGCGCTAGTTGTTTATAGGTATCGCAGCGCATGGTCGGATTGTTGCCATCCCTGTCGGTGGGCCCTGATCCGGCGATGATCAAGGCTAGTGTTCCCTGTTTAAACCCCTTGGGCAGGGTGAGTGTGCCTTTTAGGGCCCCCTTATCTACATTCAACTGAACGGGTGTTTCTTCGTAATCAGCGTTGGAGGCCTTGACGGAAGTTCCTCCTTGACTGCTGCCAGGTTCGGAGCCAATAGTATTGCTGCTATTTTCTTGATCAGATTTTGTCAGGACAAGAGGGAAATCCTTTCCGGCCTGGGTAAACGTACCTTTTATGGTGCGACCTTCCGGTGTGCCCTTGAAGGTAATACCAGCCACCCTCAATTCGATGGTCAATTCCTTGTCTATAAACGTGACATGGCTCATGGCTATGCCTTTGGCCCCTTGGTCAGGGCTGTCCATCGTGGCGGCGTATCCGTCGTCGGTTTGTGTGATGTGGAAAACCAGGCGCAGGGATTGGGAACCGACACTAAGCGTGCCTGTCCAGTCTCCGATAACACTTTGGCTGAAAGCAAATAGGCTAAATAAAAACAGGGTAATGGTGCTTTGGATGCGTTTCATAGGGCAGAATGCGTTAAAGAAGGGTATATATCAATAGTTTGGATACAGCTTCAGCCACAAACAGGGCTACGATAAAGGAGATGGTCAGTGTTCTTCCTTTCAATCCGCAGGATACTCTGTAGGCATTGTGCATCAGCACGACACTCCAGACCATGACAGGTAATGAGAGGATGAGTACCCCCATGAATCCGGGATCCTGGACGATGATCATGGGGTTGGCCAGTACGCTTTCCAGGTCGGGTGGCGTAACCAGGAAGCCAGCCAAGGCCATGATCAGGAAGGGTGCTTTGGCCAGTGTCAGTGTGCCGGCCAGGTCGATAAAGCGAAACGGCTTGGCCACGATGAGGCCGGCCAACCAAAAGACCAGCACGAGACTGGCTAAACTAATGCCTACCAGGGAAAGGGATTTCAGCAAATCGGTGGATTGAAAATGGACGTCGATGACGCCATCGAAGACGACTTGGCTGTAGGTTCCAACGATACTCATAAGCAAAGCAGCCAATAGGCCAAGTACCATGGCGGACCAGCCTGCTAGACGGGTGAACGGATTATAGATCCATTCGAAGGATTTTTCAGTGTTCATAAGCGTCGATTTTTTGAATGACATCGTTTAATAGATTGCGTACCGTAGGGTAGCTTAGTTTCAGTTGAGCAGCCATTTCTTTGAGGCTGCCGCTGCTTTTTACAAACCGAAGGATGAATTGTTGGTCGGCTTCGGAAAGCCTGGCCAACAGGGGAAGTTCAAACGAGCCCTTCACTTCGGTGCTGCAATGGTCACACTTCAGACAAGTGACATTCAGTTGCTCCTGGCAACTTGGACAAACGGTGGGTAGCATGGTTAGGATGTTTTGATGCCACAAAAGTACAACGAGTATTTAATAAAATCAAGTAAAAACTCAATATAATTTAGTTTATAATAAAAAAAGTAACGTCGATGGTAAAAAAAAGGAGGTTGTCTCAACGCCATTTGCTTCTCTCTTCGATCCCGCTCCCCT
>DOBD01000186.1 GCA_003506275.1 Bacteroidales bacterium
CAGATAGCCGAAGGATGGACGGTCACATTGCCCGATCATGTGCATGAGATTATCAATAAACGCACCGATAAGACCTGGCCCACCACCTGGTTTGCTCCCAGATTGAACGACAGCCCAGCCTTCAAGGATGTGTACAGCGTGATGAACAACTGGGGTGCCAATCACGGAGCCATCAACTACGGCCACATAGGCGCCGATCTGATTGCGTTGGCTGCTATCTTGCGTATCCCTGTTTGCATGCACAATGTGCCGACCGATCAGGTGTTCAGGCCTGCCGTCTGGTCAGCCTTTGGCATGGATCCTGAAGGGGCCGATTACAGGGCCTGCCAGGAGTTTGGTCCCTTATATGGATAATAATTAGTAACACGATAAACAACCTCAGTCAACGACATGATTCCTATGAATTCTCCCCTTCCCGTCAACCCAGCCTTGGTGCCCAAGGTCGCTTGTCAAAACGGTGCCAACATTCCCGTCGTGGGACTTGGTACTTTTGGTTCAGATAATTACTCACCCGATCAGGTGGCTGCAGCAGTCGACCAGGCCGTACGTCTGGGATACCGCCACATCGATTGCGCTGCCGTTTACGGCAATGAAAAGGAAATCGGATGTGTGCTGAAACGGCTGTTTGACGAAGGTGTGGTCAAACGGGAAGATCTCTGGATCACGTCGAAGGTGTGGAACAACAAGCATGGCGCGGTCAGGGAAGCTTGCCTGGAATCCCTGGCCAACCTGGGGCTAAGCTACCTTGATCTTTACCTGGTACATTGGCCGTTTCCCAATCACCATGAAAAGGGGGTAGCAGTCGACTCTCGGGATCCCCACGCTGTGCCCTACGACCATGCCCGCTACCTAAAGACTTGGTCGGCCATGGAAGCGTTGGTGGACGACGGCTTGGTACGTCACATTGGTACGTCTAATATGACCAGGGCCAAAATGCAGTTATTGCTCAAGGATTGCCGCATCAGACCCATTGTCAACGAAATGGAGATGCATCCCCACTTCCAGCAACCGGAGCTGTTTGCCTACCTGGCCGGTGAAGGCATCAAAGCCATTGGATTTTGCCCCATCGGCTCACCGGGCAGGCCTGAACGCGATAAGACCCCTGAGGATACGGTGCCCATTGAGGATCCAGTTATCGTTGCCATTGCCCAGGCACATGGAGTACATCCAGCTGTTATTTGCGTGAAATGGGCAGCCCAGAACGGTCAGATACCGATTCCTTTTTCCGTGAAACCGGAGAAATTCATGGCCAACCTCCGCTGTGTGACGGAAGATCCGTTGACACTCACTGAAATGGCTGCCATCAAACAGCTCGATAAGGGCAATCGTTTCATCAAAGGGCAGGTTTTCCTTTGGCCTGAGGCTAAGGATTGGCACGATCTCTGGGATGAAGATGGCCGGATTGCCGGATACGAACGTTAATCACCCTATTATACTCACTTAATAAATCGATTTGAAACATGTCAACAATGAAAGCCGCCTATTTGCCGGGCAACAGCACCGTCGTACTCAAAGACGTGGAAATTCCAGAACCCGGTCATGGTGAAGTGTTGATCCGCATGAAAGCTTCCACCATTTGTGGCAGTGATATCAGGGCCATCTATCACGAACACCTGGGCAAAGGTCCGGAAGGATACCAGGATAAAATTTGCGGCCACGAACCCAGTGGCCAAATTATCAAATGCGGACCTGGTCTGCGCCGTTTCAAGGAAGGTGACAGGGTTGTGGTGTACCATATCTCCGGTTGCGGTGTCTGCAACGATTGCCGCCGCGGGTATATGATCAGTTGCACCAGCCCGTACAGAGCTGCCTATGGTTGGCAGCGCGACGGTGGTATGGCCGACTACCTCCTGGCCGAGGAAAAAGACCTGGTTTTGCTGCCCGACAGCTTGTCGTACGCCGATGGGGCTCAGATTGCCTGCGGCTTCGGCACGGTCTATGAAGGATTGGAAAAAATCGGCATCTGCGGCAATGACGCTGTGCTGGTGGTTGGTTTGGGACCTGTCGGGTTAGCTGCCGCCATGTTGGCCAGGGCCATGGGCGCTCAGAAAGTCATCGGGGTGGACACCGTCAAGGAACGTATGCAAATAGCCTTGGAAAAAGGCCTTTGTGACCATGTCTTTCCCTCCGATGAGAAAGCCTTGGAAGCCATCAAAACCGTGACCGGTGGTCAAGGAGTGGAACGATCCGTGGATTGCTCCGGCAATGTACATGGCCGCAGTCTGGCCATCAAGGCTGCCCGAAAATGGGGTAAGATTGTCTTTATCGGCGAAGGAGGCACCTGTACCTTCAATCCCAGTCCTGATATCATCCACGATCAGAAAACCATCTATGGTTCCTGGGTGACCAACATCTGGCGCATGGAAGAATTGGTGGAACGTATCGAACGCTGGGGCATACATCCGGAAGACCTCATTACCCACCGCTTCACCTTGGATCAGGCTTCAGAAGGTTTTGCCCTTATGGCCGAAGGCAAGTGTGGAAAAGTGGCCATCGTATTCGATGAGGAAGTGAAGGGATAATCAAAAAAATGTCCCATCTTTGTCGGAAATTTAGCTGATCATGAGCTGGAAACGTCAATTGAAAGAAGCTTTGCCCCTGTTGGGACACCGTAACTGGATCCTGGTAGTGGACAAGGCTTACCCGCTGCAAAGTGCCCAGGGTATCACCACCATTTATACCAACGAGCGTCTGCTTTATGTGCTCAAGTACCTGTTGAAACGGATGCGCCGTGAGCAACACGTCAAACCCATCGTGTACAATGACAAGGAACTGCTTTTCATGCGCGACGACCTGTGCGAAGGCATCGATACCTTCAAAAGTGAGTTGACACGCCTGTTGTCCAAGTCTGACGTCCAGGTACTGCCGCACGAGCAGATCTTTAGTAAGCTGGAAGAAGCCTCGGCTCATTTCAACGTATTGGTGCTCAAATCGGATTGCCTGATGCCCTATACCTCTGTATTTCTGGAGCTTGATTGCGGCTACTGGGCGGCATACAAGGAAAAGACCCTGAGGGAGCGCATTTCCTGATGTAACGTTTGCTTATAGGCCTGGGCAGCCTGCAATGCCCATCAGTCTTACCTACTTACCACGAAAACACCATGTCCCATTCGTCTGCTTCCTCGTTTCTTAAACTGAACGGAAAAAGCATGCTGGTGCCCTTTATTTTGGTCACCAGCCTGTTCTTTTTCTGGGGTATAGCCAACAATATGACAGATACCCTGTTGTCTGCCTTCAAGCGCATCATGAGCATGAACGATGTGCAAACCTCACTGATTCAGTTGTCTTTCTATGGTTCTTATTTCTGTTTTGCCCTGCCGGCAGCACTTTTTATCAAACGTTTTACCTACAAGTCGGGTGTCATCCTGGGTTTGGCACTGTATGCCGTAGGTACTATGCTATTTTACCCGGCCAGTCAGGCAGCTAGCTATACCTACTACTTGATTGCCATCTATGTCATGGCAGGTGGGTGTTCCATCCTTGAAACCACGGCCAATCCCTATATTTTGAGCATGGGTTCTCCGGAAACAGCCACCCGTAGGCTCAACCTGGCCCAGGCCTTTAATCCCTTCGGTTCCATCACGGGCATCCTGCTCAGTCAATACTTCATTCTCGGTGCGCTCAACCGGGCCGGAGCCGCGGAACGTGAGCTCATGTCCGATGCCCAGTTGGCTGCCGTTCAGCAAGGTGAACTGAACGCTGTAACAGGCACCTACATGGGTGTTGGTGTGGTGTTGGTCATCATTCTACTGCTCATGGTTTTCACCAAGATGCCCAAAAATTCAGACGGGGATAAAAGCCTGCACCTAGGTGCTACCTTTAAACGATTGTTCAAAAACAAACTGTATACTTGGGGTGTTGTGGCCCAGTTCTTCTATGTGGGTGCCCAAATTGGGGTGTGGTCGTTTACCATCCGGATTGTGATGGAAACCATGGGCTGGACCGAAAAATCAGCCGCTTCCATTTACCTGACCTCCATCATTTGCTTCAGTATTTCCCGCTTTATTTTCACGTGGTTGATGCGTTACGTCAAGGCGTCGCGTCTGCTGTTGTTAGCATCGTTGGGTGCCATGGTTTGTACGGTCGGCGTGGTGTTTGGCGGTGGCATGGCCCTGGTGGTTTTCCTGATCGGGATTTCCGTCTTTATGTCCCTCATGTTCCCAACAATCTACGGTTTTGCCCTGGACGGTCTTGGTGACGATGCCAAGATAGGAGCTTCCGGTTTGATTATGGCGATTTTGGGTGGGGCCTTACTGACACCTTTGCAGGGTTATGTCTCCGATATGTTTGGCATCAACCTGGCATACATTGTGCCATTGCTCTGTTTTGTGGTAGTCTTCTTATATGCGGGAATGGCGAAACGAGCTGGTCAGTAATTGACCTACGATACTACCTTAAGTGACGTTTTTTTAGAAGGTGCGGGAGACATTTTTTATGTATCTTGCACCTCCTAATTTTTACACCGTTATTCAAATCGAACACTATGAAACGATGGCTTCTGGTCCTCCTGATGGGGGGATTTATGGCAACCCACAGTCTTTATGCTGCCGATAACGTAGTAAGCACCCAACCAGGCTCCTTCAAGGCTGGTGACAAAACCTTTCTGCTCAACGACAAACCCTTTCTGGTCAAAGCGGCCGAGTTGCATTATCCCCGTATTCCCAAAGAATATTGGGATCACCGTCTGAAAATGGTTAAAGCCTTGGGTATGAATACGGTTTGTATGTATGTGTTTTGGAATTACCACGAACAACAGCCTGGTGTCTACGATTTTGAGGGTCAGAAGGATATAGCTGCCTTTGTACGCCTGGCTCAGGAAAACGGTTTGTATGTCATTGTACGTCCTGGTCCCTACGTATGTGCGGAATGGGAGATGGGTGGCTTACCCTGGTGGTTGCTCAAGGATAAAAGCATGGATCTTCGATCCGACCATCCGTACTTTATGGAACGTACCCGCCAGTTTATGCTGGAAGTGGGCAAACAACTGGCTGACCTACAAATCACCAAGGGTGGCAACATCCTCATGGTGCAGGTTGAAAATGAATACGGCTCGTATGGCATCAATAAACCCTACATTGCAAAAATCAGGGACATTGTCAAGGAAGCCGGTTTCACGGAAGTCCCCTTGTTTCAATGTGACTGGAGCTCCAATTTCACGGACAACGCGTTGGACGATCTCTTGTGGACGGTTAACTTCGGAACAGGCGCCAACATCAAGCAGCAATTT
>DOBD01000284.1 GCA_003506275.1 Bacteroidales bacterium
ATCATGGATGACTTTGGACTCACCCGGCTGGAGGGGCAACAACAACTGGACATGATGGAAATCATCGAGGACAGACATGGAAAATCGTCTACCATCATTGCCAGCCAACTGCCGGTAGCCAGTTGGTATGAGGTTATTGGAGAAGAAACCATCGCTGACGCCATCCTAGACCGCTTGGTTCATACCTCACATCGAATCGAACTCAGGGGTGAAAGTTTAAGAAAAAAACTGTAATATTGTCAGTCGATCGTGTTCTTTGAATCCTAACCCGCCAGGGGGGTCAGTATGACCGAAATGGGGGGTCAACATCACCGAAATATCCAACTTATGACACTGCTGCTTTTTTCTAAACTTTTTTACCAGGTACCAATGTGCGCTAAAAGAGGCCCCAATTTGGAGTGTAAATGTGTGGGGGATCTAAACAGAAAAAAGCGTTGATACAGCACAACAGGGATGTTGCATGAATGATAGAAGTAGAAAAAGGCAGCTTCGATTTGAAGTCAATTATATGCAAAACGCCGCATACAAGGGTACCGACTTGATGTTGTTCTCATACCCGAAGTTCTTTTTTGACAGGCGAATAGCATACGGACATTGGTATTGTTTCAAAAAGATACTAACGCTTTTTGAACGAACCCGCAAGCCACTTTTTACCTCTATAGGGATTACATCAATACCCTTTTGAATAACAAAATCCACTTCGGCGGTATTGTCATTTTTCCAATACAGCAGTGGTATCAAATTTGAAGTAAAAGCCTGTGCCACATAGTTCTCGGCAACAGCCCCCAGGAAGGCGTTTTCCGTTTCGATGGGAGATAAAATAGCTTGAGTGGCAATGCCAGACTGCATGGTAAGCATACCAACATCTGACATATAAATCTTAAAATCACTTAAATCTACGTGTACTTTTATCGGCATAGTGCCTTGAGTGGTTTTCTGACATTTAAGAATAATGCCAGCATATTTTAACCACTCGATGGATGCTCCAAAGATAGCGGAACTGCCACCTCTCTGCACAACACGGTATTGAAACTTTCGGTTCTCCTTTGCTAACTGAGCGGGAATGGATTCATAGCAGGCGCGAATTTTAATGCTTGTGTTAGGCTCGGCGTATTTTGCCATATCCGCAATGTATTCATTTAAAATTCTGTTTTGAATATCCGCTACTGCCACAAAACTTTTCGTCGTAATATATTCATTAACAGCAGCAGGCATACCGCCAACAATCAAGTAATTATTATAGTAATCCAACGCAATGGAGTGCACATCCAATGGTTCGTTGGACTCAAAATGCTGACGAATCAATCCAGCGAAAGTATCTTTTCCCAAAGCCCATAAAAACTCCTCAAAGTCCATTGGAAACAGCGTTAGTTCATCAACCTTTCCAACAGGAAAGGAGTATTGTTTACGATTAATCGCCACCCCAAGCAAAGAGCCAGCAGCGACAATGTGATAATCCGGGGCTTGTTCACAGAAATATTTCAAGGAGGTCAACGCTCTTTCCGAAGCCTGTATTTCATCGAGAATGATTAATGTCTCACCAGGGATAATCCGTTGAGAATGCACCGTCTCCAAGTATTGAATTATTGGCATCGGGGTGATTTCTTCCTCGAACTTCCGGGCAAGCGCTTTGTCTGTTTCGAGATTAACAATCAGAAAGTTTTCAAACTCCTGTTTTCCAAACTCTTGCAGGATATAACTTTTGCCAACTTGACGTGCTCCGTTGACGATTAGCGGTTTCCTGTCGTTTTTGTTTTTCCAAACAACCAGTTTGTCGTAAATTTTTCTTCTCATAGCCTTTGTCTTGTAATGCTACACTACTTCAAATCCAACGACAAATATACTTTTATCTATGGATTTATCAAAATAAACAGATTTTTTCATAGATAAAAGTAATAAACGGCAGCATTACGCTAGACAGGTCACCCACTCCCCTAGACAAACTGGCCCAAATTCGTAGCATTTTAGGTCTTATTGTTGCACCTATACGCACTTCTGATGCCTTTCCAGCATCCCACCAATATACCCCTCCAACTCCGGTGCGTCCACCACCTCGACCTCGTCCAGCAACCCCATCACAAAACGCCCGACACCTTCCAGTGAGCACACCTTCGTCTCGAAAAGCCAGGAAGTATCAGACAACTTGATAAGGTCTTTGGTGGCAAGCGGGTATTCTTCCATGAGCAGGTTGGCCGCGCGCAGGCTGAGTTTGAGTTTGACGGGGATGAGTTCATCGCTGCTGATTCGGAAGACATCGATGAAGCCGGGATGGTGAGCCGTTTCAAACTGCCAGGGCTCGGAAAGGATTTCAACGCCCTCGATGCGCGACATTTTAAAGAGCTTGTTTTTGTGATCATCCAGGCAATAGCACCACACCTGGACATAATTGGTGGTAAAGGCATAAGCTTCAACGACACGATCACGGATGTCGTTGCCATGCGCCGAGGAATAATCCTTCAAAACCACTTGCTGCTTGCTTTCAAACGCCTGCACCAACCGTTGCACGTTGCGACCGTTTTTGCCACTCACGATGGTATCGGCCAGGATGTTGTAATCGTAGACCGTATACAGTTTCTTTTTTAGGTTTTGTTTGAGCAGGTTGTTTTCATCGATGCTCTCGATAGCCGATTTGAGGATGAACGCTTCTTCTTCCGTAAAATGTATCAACTCGCTGATATCTTTGAAATAGGGAGAGTTGGTATCAAGCCTCGGACAATTGTTTGCCTTCTTGACGACAAAGCCGGCATCACGAAAGGTGTCGATGTATCGGTAAACGGTCCGTGGTGTAAGGCCCAATTTGTCGGCCATCTCGTCTATTGTCAAGCAGTTATTAGCTGTCAACAGCTTCATCAATCGAAGCACGCGTTCAATTTTGGGTTGATCCATGTTTGTCAAGGTATTAATATCACCACCAGCAGTCAACAACGAAAATACAATATTCAGCACACAATACTTCTCTAAATAACTAATTATCCTTGATATTCCATCGCTATTCACGTATCTTCTTCCAGGATTCCTCAAAGGCCCTCTCCAGCGAGGCTTGATCTGGATACTGGTTTTTGTAGCGCTTGTAAAAAAAAGCCTTGTACCGCTCCTTATCCTTTCTCCGATCTATCTTGAAGTGGGTGTCATAACTCATAAATCCACCTTTGTCATGCGTAAGGATCAACACAATCAGTAGAATCACTACAAGTCCACAAACAATCCCCATGTACATTTATCTATCTGATTTAACTACATACATTTAGGCAAACACCCCTTACTCAACCTTCGTTGTTTTTGCCTTCAAATACACGATCACCCCCACCTGATTTTCGGGGTTTTCCTCGGGCGATAAACGGTTGATGCGGGTTTCAAACAGATCCGAATGGCCTAGTTCCAGAAATTTGCTGATCTGGTGGTTCTCACCACGGGGAATAAAGCCGAGTTTGTGGTCACCAAAATAGATAGCCACGGCATAGGCGTCAAACTGGTTGTCATTTTCTCGAACGAGCGTGAGCGTGGTGCCCACCTTCAACTCTTGAAGTACTTCACAACCATCCCAGTAGGTAAAGCCGGCAATGTCAAAATGGAGAAAGTGTCTTTTGGTTGTCTTCATAGCAAAACGTATTTGTGATGCAACAAAGAAATGGCCGTTTTTTGACAACTTGTGACAATAAATAATCACCAGCAAAAACACATGTTTTTGCTGGTGATCCGGTTTCCGACCGTTTATCGGTCGTTTATTGACTGTTTCGGTCGTTTATCGGTCGTTTATTTTGGCAGTTCATAATAAGTACCCCTCCCTGTTTCACCAACTCTTACCAATAGCTGTTTATTGACCAAATTACGCAAATCATCAATTGTAACAGATTTGCCAATTTCGTTAATTTCCTGATATTCACTATTTGTAATTTTACCTTTTTCTTTCACATACAAGACGGCTTTAATCTGTCTTTCGCTCAGACCCAACTTACCCAAATCTACTGCATTGTAAATGTCTTTGCGGAAAACAATCAAAAAATCACTGCCTTCATTTGTGATTGTTGGAGGTGGCAACTTTGCCAACGAACATTGTTCTGTCATAATTTCAATGCCTCGACCCCACGATTCCACATAACCGCTGCGAAAAAAAGCATTGGCAATATCGGGGTTATACGGGCGTGAGGAATGTTCGTGCATGAGTTTATCAACCGTCCAGTTTTCAGGAAGTTGACCCTCGTTCCAAATTCTTATTCTATCGGCATACACTTTAATCTGAATGGGTGTACAACCTGCATAATCTTTGTGTGCAACGGCATTTAATAGTGCCTCACGCAAAGCTGCCACCGGATATTCATAAGTTTCTACACGAGAAATTCCTTCGTAGCTTATCATTGCCCGAATGTACTTGGTAAAAAGCAAATCAATTGTTTTTTCGACTTGTTCAAACAGGTTTCCGTGTATGGTGTCCTGAAACAGCAAATCGCTTTCTGTTCTGAAGTACCCAATTTTGATATACGCTCCTGTGACGAATTTCTCAGGGTCGGGGTGGAAAAGCAACAATGCAGCCCGCTTTAAAAGGCCGTTTTCAATTAGATTTAGGTTATTGAGTAATTGCTCCGTGGATTCTTTCAAGCATTTTTCATCAAGTCGCTTGGCTTCAATTCCTTTTTTCTTGAAAAACTCAAAGGTTTCCTGTTTTAAATCTGAAATTTGAACACTTGGCACTTTAACACCATCCCATTTTTTGCCGTATTTATGCATCAGGAACTTATCCAATGCTGCCCCTTTCAACTCTTGTTTAGTGGAACCACTGCGGAAATGATACTCTCCCTTATAATTTACCGGATTGGTGTGTGGCTCAACCACAATCTCAATATAATCGCCTTGCTCAGTCTGGCACAGATTGACAGGGGCAACAATACCCAGAATGGAGGTTATCTTGTTGGGCAGTTCCTCCAACAGTTTCTTAGCGTTCTTTACTCCTACCACATTTCCGTTATCGTCTTTACCAATGAAGAGCATACCGCCCTGTGCATTGGCAAAGCCGCATATCCATTTCAGATATTCGTCTTTCCAAACGGATTTGTATTCTATGTTTTGAGTTTCGAGCATAATAATTTTTATTATCTGTTGTTTTAATAAACCTCAATAGCTATTTTTAATGTTATAAATGTATGAAGCGAAATTAATCATGTATTCACCCACTCTTCAATTGAATATGTATTACCTGAATCGACTATTTGAAACTTTCCATTGATTGTATAAAACGGAGCATATCCACCCACACAAAACAGTGATATCCGTTCACTTCTTCATCCTTTGTCAAGTCTTCTCTGATTTTCATGGCTAATATAATTATTTTTTACGTAGACTGCTTCCGCTGTTATGGAAAGCTTTCCCAGTAGGTAAAGCTGGCAATGTCAAAATGGAGAAAGTGTCTTTTTGTTGTCTTCATGTCATATGGAAAAAATACCTCATTTTCAATTCATAAAACGTGGAATCGACTATTTATCATTCTATATTTAAGCATCTTACCCGTGTTGATTTTTGGCTTATTGTGTATTCAATCAGGAGAACTGCACGTTATCCGAGTTGTTTTCAAAGCTGAAAGCAGATCAACATTAGGGTAACCACCAGGCGTGGAGACTTGATCACTAGCTTGATCACTTATTGTGCCCCACTAAGTAACAGAGGAAAAATATGATATATCAACCTCATATTCAATCCACTAACAACCAGTGGCACCTCAACGTCCAAAATTCATGCCACGGGATGGCAGCCCTGTCGGGATGCCATCCCCTCCCGGGGGAGGCAGACGCACTCGGGGGAGGCAGTCGCCCCAAT
Source organism: Bacteroidales bacterium (assembly GCA_003506275.1). Taxonomy (GTDB): domain Bacteria; phylum Bacteroidota; class Bacteroidia; order Bacteroidales; family UBA1402; genus UBA8389. Next base: position 5,809 of record DOBD01000284.1, read on the forward strand.
CGTTAACAACCCCTAACTTTTCGGCTATTTTTCGGGATTTTTCGGGACAGTCCTTATCTTTGGGGCGACTCAGATAAAGACCTATGCCAAACAAATACCACCTTACACTCCATATAATTTTGATTTCCAGCTTTTTAGCCGCGGCAACCAACACCCTGCGTGCCGCCAATAATTGGCTGGATGACTACAATGTGACTTGGAACTCGCCCAGCAAGAATGCGGGGGAAAGCATGCACTGCGGCGGGGGTGATATCGGACTCAACGTATGGGTGGAAAACGGGGACGTATTGATGTACATGGCCAGGAGTGGCACGTTCAACGAGTTGAGCGGGTTTCCCAAATTGGGAAGGCTAAGACTACGGTTGGATCCTAACCCGTTTAAAAACAGCACCGAATTCAAGCAGACACTTAACCTTAAAGAGGGTGCCGTTGAAATAATGGGCGATCGCTACGGCATGAAGGCCGTTGTGACGGTATGGGTGGATGTGTTCCGCCCGGTCATTCACCTGGACGTGGCCGGCAACCAGAAAATGACGGCCAGCCTCACCTACGAAAACTGGCGTCTCACCGACCAGGTGATGGGCAAGGGTGAAAAAGAGGCCATGCGTTCCTGGCTGGGTGCCCCGGTGGAGCCGAAGCTGCGCAAGGATGAGGTCACCTTTGTCGCCAACAACAGTGCCATCCTTTTTTTCCATCAAAACCGAAACACCGATGGTTGCTTCGATCTCTTGGTACAACAACAAGGCTTGGAGAGCGTCAAGGATCAATTGGACAATCCGCTGAAAAACCGCATTTTCGGTGGCATAGTCAAAGGACGCAACTTTGTGGCCGACAGCACGGAAACGGGCCGTTACGCAAGTACACCCTACAAAGGCTGGCGGCTGAAAAGCCAATTACCCGCCACCAGACACAAACTGGAGATTGTGTTACACACAGCCCAGGCAGAACGCTTAGATGTGTGGGAAGCCGGCCTGGCCACCGCCATTACTGAAGCAGCCCAAAACAATAAAAAAGCGCGCAAGGCCACTCAGGATTGGTGGGAGGCCTACTGGGACCGCAGTTACATCCGCATCAACGAACGCGACCCGGCATCCACCTCCCAACCCTGGCAAGTGGGACGCAACTACCAGGTATTTCGCTACCAGTTGGGCTGCAACGCCTTTGGCGAATACCCCACCAAGTTCAACGGCGGCCTGTTCACTTTCGACCCCGAATACGTTGACCCCAAACGCACCTATTCGCCCGACTACAGGGCCTGGGGCGGGGGCAGCTTTACCGCGCAAAACCAGCGCCTGGTTTACTGGCCGCTGCTGAAAAGCGGCGATGTCGACCTGATGAAGCCCCAGTTTGATTTTTACAACCGGTTGTTGCACAACGCCGAACTGCGCACCCAGGTGTATTGGGGCCATCAAGGCGCCAGTTTCACCGAGCAACTGGAATTGCTGGGATTGCCCGTAGGCTACGAATACGGCTGGAAACGACCCGCTTTTTACGACAAAGGCATGCAGTACAACAAATGGGTGGACTACCAATGGGACACGGTGCTGGAATTCTGTTTCATGATGCTGGAAGCTCACCGGTACGCCGGCATGGACATCAAGCCCTACCTACCCCTGATGGAAAGCGCCCTGCGTTTCTACGACGAACACTACCAATACCTGGCTGAGCGCCGCTCACCGGCAACACTCGACGCCAATGGCCACCTGGTCCTTTACCCGGGTACTGCCTGCGAGACCTACAAAATGGCCACCAACGCCACCAGCACCATCTGTGCCCTACAAAGTGTATTGAACGGATTGTTGGCACTTGACAGCACCTTTTTTAGCCCTGATACCCGCAGCTATCTGAAAGGTCTCCTCACCCGCATCCCCCCCATCAGCTTCAGGGAAATGAACGGGTATAAGGTCATCGCTCCGGCCAAATCGTTCGAGCGCATCAACAACACGGAAATACCCCAGCTCTACCCCGTCTTTCCCTATGGCTGGTACGGTGTGGGCAAACCCGACCTGCCAGTGGCCATCGACACCTGGAAGTACGGCATCGAAAACCCCGAACAAAAGCATTACCAAAGCTGGCACCAGGACAATATTTTCTGCGCCCGACTGGGACTGACTGACGAAGCAAAAGCCTTGACATTGAAAAAGCTGGGAGATGCTCCCCGACGCTTCCCCACCTGGTGGGGGCCTGGCAACGACTGGGTGCCCGACCACAACT
>DOBD01000149.1 GCA_003506275.1 Bacteroidales bacterium
GCGTGCGCAAGCCTCGAGGAACGGAGCTGGAGACAATACTCAATCCAAGCAAGGGTAGCGGGATCGAAGGATTGTAAAAGAGAATTTAAAAGAATAAGTTTAATAATATATTGTCTCACTTATGATTACGACCGAACAGATAAAAGAAGTTCAGGAACGCGAGCACGCGTTGAGGAGGTACCTTTGACGTCGACCAGAAGCTGATCGAACTGGAAGAAGAAGAACTACGCACCCAGGTCCCCGGATTCTGGGACGACAATAAGGCCGCAGAAACCCAAATGCGCAAGGTTAAGGGCATCAAAGCCTGGCTGGAAGCGTATGATGAGTTGGTGCGTGCCAACGAGGAACTTCAACTCGCCTTTGACTTTTACAAGGAAGAAGTGGCCACCGAAGAAGAGGTGGATGCCGCTTATACCCACAGCCTGCACCTGACCGAACAGTTGGAGCTTAAGAATATGCTCAGACTGGAAGAAGACAAGTTGGGAGCCGTACTCAAGATCAACTCGGGTGCCGGTGGTACCGAGAGCCAGGATTGGGCGTCCATGCTGTACCGTATGTACATCCGATGGGGTGAACGCCAGGGTTACAAAGTGACCGTCACCAACATTCAGGATGGGGATGAGGCCGGCATCAAGACGGTGACCATGACCGTGGAAGGTGATTACGCGTTTGGCTACCTCAAATCCGAGAACGGCGTGCACCGCTTGGTCAGGGTGTCTCCCTATAACGCCCAAGGTAAGCGAATGACCTCCTTCGCTTCGGTGTTTGTGGTACCCTTGGTGGACGACAGCATCGAGATCGAGATCAAGGATTCCGACATCACCTGGGATACCTTCCGTTCATCGGGAGCCGGTGGCCAAAACGTCAACAAGGTGGAAACCGGGGTGCGTTTGCACCACGCACCTACAGGCATCGTGATTGAAAATACGGAAAGCCGTTCGCAATTGGGCAACAAGGAAAACGCCCTCCGCATGCTTCGTTCGCAGTTGTATGAGTTGGAATTGGAGAAACGCCGGGCCGAACAGCAAAAGATCGAGGCCGGCAAGAAAAAGATTGAATGGGGCAGTCAGATACGCAGCTACGTCTTTGACGACAGGCGTGTCAAGGATCATCGCACCAATTACCAGACGTCCAATGTGCAGGCGGTAATGGACGGTGATATTGACGAATTCATCAAGGCTTATTTGATGGAATTTGCCGGCGAGTCTGAGCAAGATTGAGTAAGACCAAGCAACGCTGAGTAAAACGGCGTTTGCGCCTTAATGTTTACTACCATGTTGAAGGATAAACGCTACTATCCCTGGCTCGTTGTGTTCATGTTGTGGTTTGTCGCCCTGCTGAACTACCTCGACCGTCAGATGTTGTCTACCATGAAGCCGTCCATGATGATGGACATTGCGGAGTTGCGATCGGCCGAAATGTTTGGTGCCCTGATGGCAGTATTCCTTTGGATATACGCTTTCATGAGCCCTGTTTCCGGCTTGATTGCCGACAGGCTCAACCGTAAGTGGCTCATCGTAGGAAGCTTGTTTATCTGGTCGGCAGTGACCCTGGCTATGGGGTACGCTACCACGTTCAACCAATTGTATGCACTCAGAGCCATCATGGGCATCAGTGAGGCCTTCTATATTCCGGCGGGTTTATCGTTGATTGCCGATTACCACCAGGGCAAGACCCGCTCCATCGCTATTGGTATCCACACCACAGGTATCTATCTGGGGCAGGCGTTCGGAGGCTTCGGCGCCACCATCGCCAGCCATTTTTCCTGGCAACTGACCTTCCATTCGTTTGGGCTGATCGGCATAGGCTACGCCATCATTTTGCTGATTTTCTTGCATGAAAAGAAGGGGTATGATGTGGAGGCCGCGCGTCAAGGCTCCCTACGGAAGGAGTTTTCAGCTGCGTTTAAAGGCCTTGGCGTCCTTTTTGGCAACATCGCTTTTTGGGTGCTGCTGTTTTATTTTTCCGCTCCCAGTTTCCCAGGATGGGCCGTCAAGAACTGGGTGCCCACGCTGTTTGCCGATACCCTGCACATGGATATGTCGCAAGCCGGTCCGTTGGCCACCATCACCATAGCCATGTCTTCCTTTGTTGGTGTGTTGTTGGGGGGCTACCTCTCTGACCGTTGGGTGCTGCGTCACCTTAAGGGGCGTATTTTTACGGGTGTCATTGGATTGGCCTTGACCATTCCCGCCTTGATTCTGCTTGGTGTGGGACAGTCGTTCCCCCTGATTCTTACCGGTGGGATGGTGTTTGGTCTGGGCTTCGGCTTATTTGATGTGAACAACATGCCCATTCTTTGCCAGTTTGTATCGCCCCGCTACCGGGCGACCGGTTACGGTCTCATGAACCTCGTCGGGATCTCCGCTGGTGCCATCATTACCGAGTTTTTGGGTCGCTCAGCTGATCAGGGTCACATGCAACGGGATTTCGCCCTGTTGGCCATCATCGTGGTGGTGGCCATCATCCTTCAACTGGTGGTGCTCAAGCCCAAGACGGTGAATATGACGGAGTAATACCTAACGCGCGTTACACATCCAGTGATACAAAAAAGCCACCCCGATCAACGAGGTGGCTTTTTTATAGGCTATCAAGGTGCGTTTAGAGTGCGTTTTCCTTGATCAGGTATTCGGCGATCTGTACGGCGTTAAGGGCGGCACCTTTTTTGA
>DOBD01000245.1 GCA_003506275.1 Bacteroidales bacterium
AGCAGCTCTTGCCTTACGCTGATTCGTGCTCGGTGCGTTCGATGATTTCGTTTTGCAGGTCAGTGCCCAGGTCGTTGAAATAGTCACTGTACCCAGCTACCCGTACGATTAATCCCCTGTATTTTTCCGGATGCTTCTGAGCATCGCGGAGGGTGGCGGCGTTGACTACGTTGAACTGGATGTGGTGACCGTTCAGCGTGAAATAGCTACGTACCAGGGAAGAGACTTTGCGGATGGCTTGGTCGTCTTCAAAGAAAGCCGGGCTGAATTTCTGGTTCAGCAGGGTGCCGCCGGTGTTCAGGTGGTCGATCTTGGCGGCCGACTTGATGACGGCCGTTGGGCCGTTGTGGTCGGCTCCTTGTACGGGGGAAATGCCTTCGGAGACGGGTAGTTTGGCCTTCCTGCCGTCAGGACTGGCGTGCATGACGCTGCCGAAATAGACGTGGCAGGTGGTGGGCAGCAGGTTGATGCGGTAGTCGGCACCCCTGGGACTGGTATGACCCAGTACGGCGTTGTAATAGATGGAAAAGACATCGGTCAATTGTTGATCGGCTCTGTCGTCGTCGTTGCCGTATTTGGGTGTTTTGTACAGGAGCTGGAATCGCAGGTCTTCATGGCCTTCGAAGTTGGCTTCCAGGGCGGCGATAAAGGCTGGCAGGGAGAGGCGGCCNNAGTCGGTAATGGTGCCTAGACCGACGCCCTGGATGTAATTGGTGTTGTACCGAGTACCTCCACTGATGTAATCCACCCCTCTGGCTACACAGTCATCGATGAACAGGGAAAGGAAGGGGGTCGGTATATGGGCCATGAAGAGGCGTTCGATGGTGTTGCTGCCCTCAATCTTGATGCCGGCGAAATGGTTGACTTGCTGGCGGAAGGCGTTCAGAAGGGCTTCGTAGCTGGTCAGGGTTTCCGGTTTGCCTGTGTGCAGGCCTATTTGTTTCCCGGTGCGGGGGTCAAAACCGTCGTGCAGGGTGACTTGCAGTATTTTGGGTAAGTTGAAGTAGCCGGTCAGGATGTAGCTCTCCGTGCCGAAGGCACCGGCTTCCACACAGCCGCTGCAGCCTCCGTTGCGGGCGTCTTCCAGGCTTTTTCCCTGGTTGAGCAGCTCCTGGATGATGGCATCTGTATTGAAGATAGAGGGTTGGCCGAAACCGGTCTTGGTGATTTTGACGGCCCGGTCGATGAACGCGTCAGGGTTTTTGTGGCTGAGTTGTACCATGGAGCTGGGTTGCAGGAGGCGCATTTCCTCGATGACGTCCAGCAATAGGAAACTGACTTCGTTGACGGCGTCCTCCCCGTTTTCGGTCAAGCCGCCCAGGTTGATGAGGCAGAAGTCGGTGTAGGTGTTGCTTTCCTGAGCCGTGACCCCCACTTTGGGCGGGGAGGGGTGGTTATTGAACTTGATCCAAAAGGAATGGAGTAGTTCCGTGGCTTGGTCTTTGTTCAGGGTTCCCGCCTTGGTTTCGGCTGAATAAAAGGGGAAAAGATGTTGGTCGAGACGTCCTGGGTTGAAAGAGTCCCAAGGGTTGAGTTCGGTGACCACGCCCAGGTGGATGAACCAATAGTGCTGCAACACTTCGTGGAAGGTGGCCGGGGCATGGGCGGGTACACGGCGGCAAACGGCTGCCATCTGTTTCAGCTCGGCCCTGCGGTTGGTGTCGGTTTCAATTTCAGCCAACTCGTCTAACTTGTTGGCGTGTCGGTTGGCGTAGAGCATCATCGCATCGGCCACGATATGCATAGCATCAAGCTCGGCTGTTTTGGCGGCCAGGTCGGGGTCCTTGGGGTCGAGGGCTTTCTTGCTGGCCTTGATGTCGGCTTGTATGTCGAGCAAGCCTTTGCGGAATAGTTTGTACCCGGCCACCGTATGGCCTGGTGCCCGCTGTTCCTGGAACTCGGTGAATATGCCGGCGGCATAGGCATCCAACCATTCCGGGGTCATACTGGCCATGACGCGATCGCGGTTGCTGCGGCCATTCCAAAAGGGGATGATAACGTGTTCAAAGTCGCTGCGGGTTTGTTCATCCACCCTGAACCAGACTTTCTCCCGGCTGTTCAGAATGTCGAGATCNNTGGGGTGGCTTTAGGGGCAGGACCGCGTTCGCCGACGATGAGTTCGCCGTCGTTGATGCAGAGGGCTTTGTTGGCCAGCAGGTACTGGAACCATTTGGCGCGCTGTACGGGAACAGCATCGTTTGTGTCGATGTGGTGTGTATAAAACTCAGTGAGCAACAGGCCCCGTTCCGAAGATATCCGGTTGACGGCGTTGAGGCTTTGTTCTCTGAGGGTTTGAATCCTGGGTGTCATGGGGTTGGGGTGTTGTGGGTTGGTTCGTGTAAGGGTTGGTTCGTGTAAGGATTTAGCCACCGATGGTGACTTCGTAGCCGGCTTTTTCAAACCGTTGTTTGAGGGTGCCCAAGCTTGTTTTTTGGAGGGATTTGACCCCTTTCAGGATGTTTTCCTTTCCAAAACGGTCGTATTTATGACTGGCCGTATTGTGGTAAGGCAATAGGTCCACCCCTTGGGGCTTTTGGGGTAGGGTGGCCAAAAAGGCCAGGATCTCGGTCAGGTTGGTTTCTGTGAACGTCATGTCGGGAATGAGGGGTATCCTGATGCGCAGGGGCGCTCCCATGGCAGACAAACGACGCAGGTTGTCCAGAATCAAGGTGTTGGAGGTGCCGGTAACCTGTTTGTGATGGACAGGATCCATACGCTTGAGGTCATAGAGGAATAAGTTGGTACGGGCGGCCACGGCTTCCAGTATGGGCCAAGGGGCTAAGCCACAGGTGTCAACGGCTGTATGGAAGCCTGCCTGTTGACAGGCTTCCAGTAAGGCCATCAGGAATTCGGGTTGTTGCAACGGTTCTCCTCCAGAGAAGGTGACCCCGCCACCGGAGGTTGTCATGAAGACAGCTTCCTTGTTTAGTTCGGTCATCACCTCGGTCACGGTCGCCATCCATCCCACTGTTTCCTGTTCGGTAAAGGTGTGCCCATCTATCGTATAGGTTTTAGGAACCTGGATGATGGCTGGATTGATGCTTTCGGGATTATGACACCACACGCAATGCAAGGGACAGCCTTTGAAAAAGACAGTGGTACGGATGCCAGGGCCGTCGTGTACAGCGAAGCGTTTGATGTCGAAAAGGATGCCTTGCATGGACGTTGTATGCTACGTGAAGTGATGATTGCAAAGGGTTTATTTCCAGGCTGGTGGTGAGACGCGCAACAGGTGTTTGACAAAAAAGTCATAGCGTTTGCGTTCGCCGTACGAACCACCCATGGTGTGACCTACGCCGGGAAGGACCACCAATTCGAAGTCCTTGTTGGCTTTGATCAGGGCATCGACCACCTGCATGGTGGAAGCTGGATCCACGTTGTCGTCAAGTTCGCCAACCACCAGCATGAGCGGTGCCTGGAGTTTGTGTGCGTTGACCACGTTGGAGGCACGGATGTAGCTACTGTCGATGGGGTAGCCCATCCATTGCTCGTTCCACCAAATCTTGTCCATGCGGTTGTCGTGGCATCCACAGGAAGAATAGGCGGCTTTGTAGAAGTCGCCGTGGTTCAGGACAGCTGTCATGGCCTCCTGACCACCGGCTGAGGCGCCGAAGATGCCCACCCGGGAGATGTCCATGTAGGGGTATTTTTCTGCGGCGGCTTTGATCCACAGAACGCGGTCGGGGAAGCCGGCATCCTGCAGGTTCTTGTAACAAACGCTTTCGAAGGCCTTGGAACGATAGGAGGTGGTCATGCCATCCAATTGTACCACGATGAATCCCAGCTCGGCCAGGGGAGACATATTGCCGTTGGTGATGCTGAAGGTTTTGGGAACATAGTGGCTGCCTGGGCCTGAGTAAATATATTCGATGACGGGGTATTGCTTGGTGGGATCAAAGTTGGAAGGTCGGTAGATCAACCCCCAGATGTCGGTCTTGCCGTCACGACCTTTGGCTACGAAGGTTTCAGGGGCTTTCCAGCCTTTGGCAACCAGGGCACTGATATCGGCTTTCTCGAGGGGCAGGATCGCTTTCCCGTCTTTGGTGCTGCGTAAAACGGCTATCGGGGCCATATCGGTCTTGGAATAGACATCAACCAGGTATTTGCGGTCTCTGGAGAACGTGGCGGTGTGCATACCCTCGTCCGGTGTCAGGCAGGTCAGGCCGCTACCGTCCAGGTTGATGCGGTAGTAACGGATCAGATAGGGGTCTTCGTTGGGGTACACGCCGTTGGCCGTAAACCAAATCTGGCCGGCTTTTTCATCCAGTTCCAGAATATCTCTGACGTACCATT
>DOBD01000122.1:0-1178 GCA_003506275.1 Bacteroidales bacterium
GCTTTTCGGAGAGGGCTCATCCATTGGTAGGGTTCATCCTGTTTGTCGGTAAGTGACCACCCTTCCAGGTTGATGGCGCTTTCACCGGGATTGTACACTTCAATCCAATCGGAATAATCGCCATCTGTGTCTTGAAGTCCGCTGCCATTGAGGGCCAGGAATTCGGTGATGAGCAGGCGGTGACTGCCAGTAGCATTCAGGTCGGAAACGGATAAGAGCAGGGTTAGGGCCAGAACGAAAGGCCATATAGCAGAAAAGCGACGGATCAACATGGCAACGGTTCAAATAAAGAATGGGTATTGGTTAAGGTACGTTTCGACCTTGGTCGAGCTGACAAAGTAAGTACTAAATAAGGCACGAGGATATAAATATACACCATTAATGAACATTTTTCTCCCATGATGCGTTTTTTTTAGTACGTTTTTCTTGTGAAAACCAAACATAAAGAATGGTTATATTTGCAGGTATTCAAACCCCTGAATCATGAGTATGAAAAAAATCACAACCTGCAGTATGATGACCCACCTCCGTGTCCTGATTTTGATGACTGTCTGGATGGTCACTGCTTCAGCCCTGGCCAGCATCGGGCAGCGTTTCCCTTCAGAACGAAAAGTCGTGAAGGACCCTGTTACAGGGATCAAACTTGTTTTTCTAACCAGTGCGCAGGGGAAGGGCGATCAAAAAATCTATCAAACTCATCATCAATGGACAGCCGATGGTCAATGGTTGGTGTTTCGGTCTGATCGGGTGAGGGGTGAAGCCATGGCCGTGCATGAGAAGACCGGCGACCTGGTGCAGGTAACGGAAGGTGGGTACATGGGTATGCTTAATCTGGCTCATCGTTCCATGAAGCTGTATTTTATGCGGGCTGTTCAACGGGGTAGCCGTTCCGTACAGGTTGTCGAGGTGGATCTTGAAACATTGTTTGCCGACAGTAAAAAAGGAAAGATGCAACCCCCCGAAGTCTACCAGCGGGTTTGTGGCACCACGCCTGAAAGCATGGGGGCCGGTGGTGACATGGCCTTGGACGCCGATGATGAATGGGTGTATTTCAGGGTGGGACGGGAGGAAGCCGCCAGGTACTTGCCTGATAGCATCACCCCTTATCCGAATTATGGACCACGCCACATGGGAGCAGGCCCTTCGGGTATAGCCGCCATGAACGTCAAAACGGGTAT
>DOBD01000122.1:1184-25636 GCA_003506275.1 Bacteroidales bacterium
TGGTTTTTTGTTGGGAGACAGGGGGTAAGGCGCCTCAACGGACCTGGACGGTGCTTGCTGACGGTAGTGGTCTTCGGCCAGTCTACCGGGAAAGCGACAGGGATTGGGTCACCCATGAGGCTGTCATTTCTAAGGATGAGGTGGCCATGGCCATCATGGGACATCGCCCCATTCGTGAACCAGGTACCGAGCCGGCAGCCGGCCGACCTGATCCCACCAATCCTGGTCAGGAGCCGGGCTGGGGCGAAGCCGGCACCAGGGAAAGTCCCACTGGTTTGGCCGTCGTTAACTTGCGCACCCGAGCCTTGCAGTTGCTGGGACAACCGACCACTGGCAGTGGCTTCTGGCACGTGGCCGGTTCGTCAGACGGCCGTTGGGTGGCCGGAGATGATTTCGCCCGTAATATATACCTGATTGACAGAAAGACCGGTTGCATGCACCTGCTGTCTACAGGGCATAAACCAACAGCCGCCGATCATCCGCATCCTACTTTCAGCCCTGATGGTACCCGGATTCAAATTCAATCGGCCATGTTATCCGAAGACGGTCGTTCCATGAATATATGTATCATTCATTTGCCCGATCGGCTGCTGAAAAAGTAGTCGTACGGTTGCGTTGATCCCTCGTTCAAGTCGATACCCTTAACCAAGACCACACATGAAAAAAGTCATCAGTTTTTTTACCTTCATCCTGGCAGGTCTGATCATATTGCTGGGTATCTTACCCCTGTTGTTCATCGGTAAAGCGTCTGATATGGTCAAGGCGCAGTGTGACCAGCACCTGGAGGCTCAGGTAGATTTTGACAAACTGTCCTTGAGCCTGTTGCGGCATTTTCCCCGATTGACAGTGACCTTGAATGGTTTGGAGGTGGTCGGGGTGGATACCTTCAGTCAGGATACCCTGGTCAAAGCCGATAAAATCAGATTGGTGGTCAATCTGGGTACCATTCTTAGCAAGGAAGGGGTTAACATTCAACACATCCAATTGGTCAAACCGAGGATTAACGCCCTCGTATTGGCTGATGGCAGGGCTAACTGGAACATTACCAAACCTGACACGTTACCGAAAACGCCCTCAGAGGATAGTTCAACGGTCAGGTTGCAGTTGCGTAGGATCAGTATCGAAGATGCCATCATAGCTTTCGAGGACAAGTCTTCTGGTATGAATGCTGCGGTTGAACACTGGACAGGTACGCTCAAAGGGGATTTGTCGGCGGCAAAAAGCCGGATAGAGACGGCTTCCTTGATGGAGGCGCTGTCGTTTGAATACGCCGGCATTGAGTATGTAAAAAAACTCCGTTTGGAGGCTGATCTGGCCTTGGAGGCTGATTTTGAACATTCTGTTTACACCTTGTCAACTAATACCATTCGTCTGAATGCCATGGAATTTGGTTTGAAGGGGTCTGTTGCCATGCCGGATACGTCAACCCTGCGCATGGATCTGGATTTCAACACCGACAAGGTGACCTTCAAGGATGTGTTGTCCTTGGTGCCAGCGTTGTACAAAAAACAGTTTGATGCGCTTCAAGCAAACGGAGCGATGACTTTGTCGGCATCGTTAAAGGGTGATTTGACTGGGGAACACTACCCAGCCTTCAATCTCAACATGTCTGTCAAGGATGGGGCGTTTCGTTACCCCGGTCTACCCGGTTCTGTTGAGAACGTGAACCTACTTGCTAAGGTAGACCATCCTGAGGGTGTGCTGGATTTGACGGTGGTCGATTTGAAGGGTTTGCACCTGGAGATGGCCGGTCATCCCATAGATTTGAGGGCCAGGGTGGTCACGCCCATCAGTGATCCGGCGGTGGAGGCGGCTTTCAAAGGTGTCATCAAACTGGATCGAGTCAAGGAGGTTTACCCCCTTGAGGAAGGCACTGACCTCCAAGGCACCATCACGGGTGATGTTACATTGGCCGGTCGTTTGTCCCAGCTGGAAAAGAAACAGTACGATCAATTCAAAGCGGACGGCGTGTTGGAAGCCAGTGGTGTGGCTTATGGTCTGTCTGATGGGCAACGGCTACTGGTGGAGCAAGCCAAGATGACGTTGTCACCAGCCGCCATCGATATGGCTGCGCTGGTACTGAAACTGGGGCGCAACGATGTGGCTGCCACCGGCTCGCTGAGTAATTACCTACCTTGGTTGATGAACAAGGGCGTTTTGACGGGTCGACTTGATATTCGTTCCAACTACCTTTCTCTGAATGAATTGATGAATCTCGGCGGCGATGCTGAACCCGTTGAAAAGACGTCCATGGAGACAAACCCAACAACGGTATCATCAGATTCAGTGCCATTGGAGGCTCCTGTAATACCGGCCAACCTGGATTTGAACCTCAAGGCCGATGTGGCGACCTTGGTGTTCAACCGTTTTGAGCTCAAGGATTTCAACGGTTTAATCCGCATTAAGGAAAGCAGGGCTGCGTTGGAAAACCTTCAGGCCAAGGCTATGGGCGGTTCTATCGGTGTTCAAGGGTATTACGAGACTGTCCAACCCGACAACCCGGCAATGGATCTTAAGCTGAACTTGAAAGAGGTTACGTACAAGGAGACGTTTAAAACCTTGACCTTAGTCCGTGACCTGGTTCCTGTCTTTGAAAAAACAGAAGGGACCTATTCCATGAACATGCAATTGAAATCAGGGTTGGATAAAACCATGAAACCGGATTACAGCACGTTGTACGGGGATGGGCGTTTACAATCGACCAACCTTAAGTTGTCAGGTCTCAAGGTTATGGAGGCATTGGCTACCCAACTTAAGATGGAAAGTTTGCGTAGCCTGGCACCCAAGAATGTAGACATCGGTTTCCACGTTGAAAATGGCCGGGTTCGTACCAAGCCCTTTCAATTGGCTATCCAACAAACTGTGTTGCAATTTGAAGGTAGTTCGGGCTTTGATAAAACCCTGGATTATGGCGTAACAGCCCAACTGCCGGCATCTATGTCCAAGGTTGGGTTGACGACGCTGAAGGGACGTATTGGTGGCACCTTCGACAAACCGACTATCACGTTCGATTTGGAAGAAGCGGCCAAGAAAGCCGCGATGGGATTGGCCGACCAGTTGCTGAAAAAGGCCACAGGTGCAGGCATCGACGAGCAGGCCGCGAAAGCCAAAGAGGCCTTTGAAAAGGAAGCTGCTGCCATCAGGGCCAGGGCCAAGGCTGCCGGTGACAAACTGATCGCCGAAGCCGATAAAGAAGCTCAACGTCTGATTGATAAGGCCACCAATCCCTTGCTCAAGGCTGCTGCCAAAGCTTCAGCCGACCAGTTGAAAAAAGAAGCCGCCAAAAAAGCCGCCGAGCTGGAAGCCGATGCCGAAGCCGAAATTTCAAAAAGGATGCCATCCCTTTAAAGGGGTTCCATCTCGAAGGGTAAAAACCACGTCAAAAACAACGATGACAGACTTTCAACGGGAAAAACGCAAGGTTGTAACGGTTGCCATTATCCAGGCGCTAGGAGTCGTACCCATACTTTTGCAGAACATCCTGCTTAAGAACTGGTTGATTGTGACCGTTTTCAGTGTGTACTGTTTATTATGCGCCCTGAACTATGGGTATTATGTCTGGCGCAAGAAGTACAACCTGTGGGCGTACATCATGATGACAGTGACAGCGCTGGATTTTGGTTTTTACGTTTGGAACGGTGGGGTTCAAGGTGCCGGTATTTTTTGGTCACTGTCATTGCCTTTCCTGGCCATGTACTTACTGGGGCACACCAACGGAGGCCGCTTTAGCCTGGTCTATTTCTCCGTGTTACTCCTATTGTCCATTTCCAGCCTGTTGACCGGTTTCGTCATGCCCTATACACCGCAAGTCCTTATCGTCTTTTTCCTTGTTAGTTATATCAACGTCTACCTGCTTTTCACGATTGAAAAAAGCCGCCATGAGATGCGTGAGGAGGTTGACCGCATCAACCGCTTGTTCAACCATGTCGCTGATCTGCTGTTTATCGGACAAAAGGATGGCTCCCTCACGTCAGTCAGTCCTTCCTGTTCCACCGTGCTGGGTTGGACGCGGGAAGAATTGATGGGTAAAGTGTTTGTTGATTTTATTCACCCATTGGATAAAGCCGTTACCATAACTTTCAACGAACAGCTGCTCAACGTTGGACACCTTGAAAACCTTGACAACCGTTTTTTGTGCAAGGATGGCTCCTATCGTTGGTTATCCTGGCGTGCGACCTTGGATCGTGAACAAAACCTGGTCTATGCTGTCGCCAGGGATATGACAGAAGAAAAACGAACAAAATCCAGGCTTCAGGCCAGTGAAGAGGCTTTCCGTACCCTGTCCGAACAATCCAATGCCGGTATTTACATTTTCCAGCGAGGTCATTTTGTCAACTTTAATAAGGGTTTACTCGACCTCCTTGGTTACAGTGAGGAAGAACTTCACGTTTTAGAAGTCTCTCAGTTTGTGCATCCAAACGATTGGGAAAGCGTTTTGGAACGCGTGAAACGACGGGAAGGGGGAGAACAAGGTCTGATGCGCTCAGATTTCCGCATCCTCACCAAGCAAGGACAGACCAAATGGGTGAATCTGGTGACTGACCTGATTACTCACGAAGGTAGCCCGGCCGTGGTTGGCACCATGCACGACATAACAGAGGCCAAACAAAGGGAAGAAGCGCTCCGGTTTCGCTCCGAACTACAACGACTCATGGCAGATGTATCCACCGAATTCATCACGTCGGGGCCGGATACCCTGACGGAAAAAATGGATGGTTTGTTGGAACGGTTCTGTACGTTCCTGGACTTCGACAGGGCTTTTTTGTATACCTTGAACGATGATGTTAACCAATTGGTCGATGTCTTTCAATGGCACAAAGTAGGGATTGATCCGTTTGTTTCCATATTTCACGACCTTGATACTGAGCAGTTGGATTCCATATCCGCCTTCTTCAAATCGTTTGATCAGGTCTATGTGCCGAATGTCTTAACCGCTAAGGAAGACTTGGGTTGGGTTACTGAGAAGGCCAGACGCCACCAATTCCAATCCATCTTGTTGTTGCCATTGGTGCGCAACAAACAGACAATGGGTGTTCTGGGCTTCGAGGCGGTCACACACCCGACCGTGGTGGATGAGGAAATTATCGGGCTACTGAAGATGTTGACGCATGTGTTGACGGAGGTACTTCTCAAGAACGAATTGGACCTTAGTCTAAAGACGGCAGCCTCCGAAATGGACGCACTCAATCAAACCAAGGACAAACTGTTCTCCATCATTGCCCACGATTTACGCAGCCCCTTCAATACCATCATTGGTTTTACGGAGTTGATGGCCGACAAAACACAGCCCATGACACTGGAAGCCATACAAGGGTATGCCGGTATGCTTAATCAGGTAGCCTTGGTCTCGTTGGAATTATTGGAAAACCTGCTTGATTGGTCAAGACTTCAGCGCGGTATGCTCAAACCTGAGCGTAACCATGTGTTGGTGGATGAATTCATCAAGGTGGCCATTGCCTCATACATGGAGCGTGCAACAGCCAGAAAACAATGGGTAAATATACAGGTGGAGTCTGGTTTGAAGGCCGCTATCGACAAACGCATGATGGAGACGGTGCTGCGTAACCTGTTCACCAATGCCATCAAGTTTACGCCTGATGGGGGCGTCATCACGTTACAGGCCTTGCAAACCGTGGATAAACAGTTGCGTATCGCCGTGTCCGACACGGGTATTGGTATTCCTGAAAAGCTGTTACCGCTACTGTTTACGGTGGAAGAATCCAAGAATAGGGCTGGTTTGGGAGGTGAACGGAGTTCCGGTCTTGGTTTGATGCTCTGCAAAGAATTTGTGGAGTTGCACGGTGGGCGTCTATGGGTGGAAACGGCTGAGTTTAAGGGCAGCACGTTTTATGTTGAAGTACCAATGATGGATTAATACCAGTTGCCCTGACAATTGCCTGTTCAACCCAACAACTTTTGCAGCCACTTAAAACCGTGATATGGCGGGTATTTAGCTTTCAGGTCAAACCATAAGGAGGAGGAAACCATGGATTTTTGATGGCTGAAGGTTAGAAAACTGTTGTGGCCGTGGTACCTGCCCATGCCACTTTCACCTACGCCACCAAAAGGTAGGTGCTTGTTGGCAACATGCAGGATGGTGTCGTTGAGACAGGCTCCACCTGAACAGGTGTGCTCCAGGACCGTTCTGCCTGTTTTTTTTCCCAAAAACGTAGAGCGCCAGCGGTTTTGGCCTGTTGTTGATGAAGGTCAACGCTTCATCAAGGGTATCGTACACCAGGATGGGCAACAGTGGCCCGAATATTTCTTCCTGCNNCCGGATCCGGCTGATCAATCAGGGTGGGGGCAATGTACCGGTTTTCCGCATCGCAGTCCCCACCTTCTACAATCAAAGAGGAGGATTCGTTCAACAACAGCGACAATCGGGCAAAAGCGGAGGCATTCACCATGCGTCCGTAATAGGGACTCTCTTTGGGCTTTGACCCGTAATGTTGGTGAATGGCATCTTTGAGCCCTGCAATTAAGGCTGTTTTGAGTGAACGGTGCACAAGCAGGTAATCCGGTGCGACGCAGGTTTGACCGGCGTTGATGAACTTTCCAAAGACAATGCGTTTGGCCGCCAGCTTTAGATCAGCCGATGGTAGCACCAAGCAAGGACTTTTGCCGCCCAGTTCCAGGGTGACAGGGCAAAGTTGGGCGGCCGCTTTTTGCATGATGTGACGACCAGTCGATGCACTTCCGGTAAAAAAGAGGTAATCGAACGGCTCNNCGGTCGCTTCTGACCACACGGACGTAGGATGGTTCAAAACACGCGGTGATGAGTTGCTCAATCAAGGCCGCCGTGTGGGGTGTCTGGTTGGAGGGCTTGAGTACGGCACAATTGCCGGCAGCAAGGGCACCAATCAGCGGTTCAATCAATAGTTGAAAGGGGTAATTCCAAGGGGCGATGATGAGCACCAGTCCGTATGGTTCATACAGTATGTGGCTACTGGACGGAAAGAGGGCCAGGCCGCTACGCACACGTTTTGGCTTTGACCATCGCTTCAGGTGTTTGATTTGGTGCCCAATGTCATCGATCACGAGTTGGATTTCCGTTAGGAATGCTTCTTCCGGCGATTTGCCAAGATCCTTGTTCAGGGCTACCTCGATGGCAGCACGGTGGGTACGGATCGTTTGCCTAAGCTGTTTGAGTTTGGCTATTCTGAAGTCCGGATCCTTAGTGACACCGGTGGCAAAGAAGGCGCGCATTTCTTTCATCATGACAGGGTTGGTTGGTTTGAAACAAAGATAGACGTTTGGTGGCAATTTGTCCTTTTTTTGAATATTATGATGCCGAAAAAGAGTTGCTATGACAAAAATGCTTATTTTTGCCACTTATTTTTTACTTTAAATACCTAATATAATGGCCAAAAATGCACAAAAACCGCTGGTGAAGTTTTATTCCGGCGAAGACATTCCCCTTGAACTTCATAAAGTCAGAATTGTTCAAAAATTACACCTGGTACCCATAGAACGACGTTTGGAAGCGTTGCGTGAAGGCGGTTACAATACGTTCCAACTCAATACGACCGATGTATACCTGGACATGTTGACCGACAGCGGCACCAACGCCATGAGCGACATGCAATTATCAGCCATGATGCAAGCCGATGACGCCTATGCTGGCTCGCAGAGTTTCATTCGTTTGAAACAAGCCGTGGAAGATGTGTTGGGTAAATCGTATTTCCTGCCAGTACATCAAGGCCGTGCTGCCGAAAATATCCTTGGTGCCGCCTATGTCAGCAAGACCAGTCTGGTCCCCATGAACTACCACTTCACGACAGCCATGGCTCACATCACCCAAAATGGCGGTCGCATTGTGGAGCTGTTGTACCCTGAAGCCTATGTCATCAATTCTTCGCATCCCTTCAAGGGAAACATGAACCTGGAAGATTTGGAAGATTGCATCAAACGGACTGGCCGTGAGCACATTCCCTATATCCGTATGGAGGCTTCGACCAATCTGATTGGTGGTCAGCCTTTCTCAGTGCAAAACCTGAGGGATGTGCGCGCCATTGCTGACAAGTACAACATTCGCCTGGTGCTGGATGCCAGCTTGATTGGTGAGAATGCCTACCTGGTGATGCAACGTGAAAAGGAATTCAAAAACAAGTCCATGGGTGAGATCATCAAGACAATGACTGACCTGGCTGACATCGTTTACTTCTCTGCCCGCAAACTCAGTTCTTCAAGGGGAGGTGGTATTTGCACCAACAACGAATCTATCTATAAAGAACTGGAAGCACTGGTGCCGCTGTACGAAGGCTTCCTGACCTATGGTGGTATCTCCATTCGTGAGGTGGAAGCCATGGCCGTAGGTTTGTACGAAACGCTGGATGAAACCATGATTTCTCAAAGCCCTTCCTTTATCAAATTCCTGGTGGATGAGGCTATGAAACGCAGTATACCGATGATTACCCCTGCCGGTGTGTTGGGCGCTCACGTTGATGCGATGAGTTTCTGTTCCCACATACCTCAGACCCAGTCCCCCGCCGGTGCATTGGCTGCCGCTTTTTTCTTGATTTCAGGTGTACGTGGTATGGAAAGGGGCTCCATCTCCAACCAACGCGACGAAGAAGGCAACGAAACCTACGCCGACATGGAATTGCTTCGTTTGGCCGTACCCAGAAGGGTGTTCACCCTGTCTCAAATCAAGTATGTGCTTGATCGTCTCCATTGGCTCTTCGACAACCGTGAGTTGATCGGTGGCTTGAAATTCGTATACGAGCCCACCGTGCTTCGTTTCTTCATGGGTAAGTTGGCTCCCGTTTCCGACTGGCCCGAGAAACTCATGGCCAAATACAAAGCCGACTTTGGTGAAAGCTTGTAAACAACTGATTAAAAAAAGGATGCCACCCAAAAAATGGATGCCACCCCGCAGGGTTGGCATCCCTTNNGGGTGGCATCCTTTTTAAGAGGAGCGGGGATTGTGTGCACGATGGTGTTGTTGGTTGGCTGCGGGAGGCAGCGGGGCGATGCAGTGAGGCACACCGAAGACGTTACTCCAGGATTCGAAGAGATAGACGGATCTAATGATACGTCCGGATGGTTGACTTACCAAGGCGAGGGCTGGTCGATCAGCTATCCATCGCTGTTTTCAGTTGATACGACCGGTTATCTTGACAGTAGCCTGATNNTGATCTTGTATTCCGCTTTGACAGACGATGGTGACCAGTATGCCGACAACATAAGCGTGTCTGTGGTTGATTTGGCCGGTGTGGCTGCCGATCTGGACGGTTATGTGAAACGCTGCGAGCAACTTATCACCCAATATACCGAGCAACCAGAGATTATGTTAAGCGATCGTCGACGTAAGAATGGCCTGGTATATCACAAACTGGTGTATTCGGAACAACAACCAGCCTTCAGACTAATCAGGGTGCAACACCTGATGGCCAGCCAAGGAAAGGTGTATGTGGTGACCTTGACGTGCGAAGATGCCGTCTACGACCTGTGTAAGGAAACGGGTGAGGCCATCATGAACAGCTTTACCTTAAAGTAAGAATGCCACCCTTATAGCGACCAACCGACCAATCAACCCGAGTTATCGCTATGGGATGGCATCCTTCTTTTGGTGTGTTACTTGACTTCGAATTCGTAGAGGGCGCAGGATTCGCGTTCCGGCATTTGGAAGAGCAAGCGTACGTCCTGGGCTTTGACAGGCTCGAAAGTGACGGTATTCAGCACATCCTTTTTGGAGACGTATTCCTGGGTGTTCGTTACATCTTTCCATTCGCCGTCTTCAGCTTTATACTGAANNCAAGGACCATCGTCGTACCAGTACACAGCAGCGCTGGATACCGTTTCAGGCTGTTCAAAAGTGAGCCCTATCCATTCGGTGGCGTTGTTTTTGGGCCACAGGGAGAAGAAAGGCACCTTGCGATCGTTGGAATGAGCCGGTCCAAAACCATCGTTGACCGTATTCAAGGAACGGTTGCGGGTGGAAGCAGACACCTTGGCCTTGGTTGAGATGGTGGGCAGGGGCTCCGGCTTGCTGGCCTCCACGGTTCGAGGAATCCAAACAGCCATTTCTCCCTGTCCTCTGTTGGCCCAGGCGTAAAACGGGATGGCTTTGATGGCTTTCGGTACGCGAATGATTTCCTGGTTAGCGCCCTTTTTGGTGGAAATCGCGTTGGCTTCCAACCGAACAATACCCTTCAGTTCATTCGGCATATAGGAGGTGGCCGAGACGGACACGTTGTCTTCCAATACGGTGTTCAATACTTTTTCATCGTTGTCGGGCCATTCCAGGCAGTATACGATGGGACCACGCTCGAGGGACACTTTGCCCAGGTCGTCTTCCACCAACTCATGGGCTTTTACCCGTTTTACGGACATCGGGAAGGAAATCGAAACCTTATCGCCTTTTTTCCACTTCCGGTTCAAGGCAATGTAACCGTCGGCTCCGATGGCATAAGGCGTTTCAACACCGTTGACCTTGAGTTTGACCGGCTCGGTTTGTGGATTGACATAGCTGTACAGGTCGGAAGGAACGGGCTGGTTTTTGGCCCAACCGGGAATCCGGATCATCAGTGTAAATGCCTTGGCTTTTTTGGGAGTGAGCTCCATGGTGACATCACCGTTCCAGGGATAGTCGGTCTTTTGAGTGATGTGCACGGGGTTTTTCTGAATGGTCAATTCGGATTCACTCTGCATGAACAGGTTGACGTACAACTTTTCATCTTTCTGGGCATACACGTAACCAGGAACGGAAGGGATGAAGCGGCAGACATTGCTGGGGCAGCAGGCACAACCGAACCAGGCACTGCGGGAGTGCTGGCCGACGGATTCCAGGGGGTTGGGGTAGAAAAAGCGGTCGCCTTCGAGACTGACACCAGACAGCAGGCCGTTGTACAAGGTGCGTTCCAGCACGTCGTAGTACTTGGATTCACCGTGCAGCAGGAAAAGGCGGTAGTTCCAGTAGACATTGGCAATGGCAGCGCAGGTTTCGCAATAGGCCGACATGTTGGGCAGCTNNCGGCCGTAGGCTTCCCCGCTACCGGTAGCACCCACTCCGCCGGTGACGTAGAGCTTTTTACCGGCTACGTTTTCCCAAATCTTATCGATCGCGTGCAGGTAGCTCTCATTGCCGGTCAACGCAGCGACATCGGCCATGCCGGAGTACATGTAATTGGCACGAACGGCGTGACCTACGGCTTCATCCTGTTCGATGACGGGTTTGTGCGTTTGACTGTATTCTCCGCTGTGGCCTTTTCCCTTGAGGTCAAGGAAAAACTTGGCCAGGTCGAGGTATTCCTTTTTGCCTGTGGCGCGGTACATTTTAGCCAGTCCCATTTCAACGACCTGGTGTCCAGGTTCGTAGGCTAGCTTGCCGGGTCCGAAGTCCCTGACCAATAAATCAGCGTTCTTGATGGCGATGTCCAGCAAACTGCGTTTACCGGTGGCTTGGTAGTGTGCGACAGCGGCTTCGTACAGGTGACCGCAGTTGTACAACTCATGACTGAGGTCGGGATCCTTTTCCCAGCGTTTGGCACCTACCCACTCGTGCAGGGCTCCCGGTTTGCCGGCAGTTCTCGCGGTGTACAAGTAACCATCCGGTTCCTGTGCCACCCTGATGAATTCGATGAGGGTGTCCATCCTGGCATCCAATTCAGCATTGGGATACATCTGGATGGAGTAGGCGGCACCTTCGATGATTTTGTAAATGTCGGTATCGTCGAATGTGAATTGCGTGTCAAAATAACCAGGAATCAACTTGCCGGCTTTTTTGAAGTTGTCCACGCGTCCGGTGTTGTAGCAATGACCCAAGGCAATGGGAATGGTTATATCCTGATTGATGCGGATACGGGGAGCCCAGAATTGGTCGGTTGCCTTGACAGCAACAAAGGAAACGGGATTGATGGGATAGTCTTGCTTGAGCGGTGTGTTGACAGATTTGGCCCACAGGGGGTTTAGTAGGGAAATGGCCAGCAAGCAGAGGCTGGTGGTCAGGGTTTTTCTCATAAAGTGACGGGTGTAGTTAATGGTATGTGATGGAACAAACAATGCGTATGGATAGGTACGTCTGATTATTGTTGGTCGGTATTGAACACCTGGATGTTCCAGATGCTTGGCAATTGCTGATGGATCTGGCCTCCGGTAAAGGTGACACGGACGTAGCGAGTCGTGACGGATTTTCTATCTTTCAATGGGCTGCCGGTTTCCCGATTGGTGCGTCGGTCAGCAAAGATAGTCCATTTTTTGGCATCGGGCGACGTTTCAATGAGGTATTGGTAGAACAAGGACGGTTGTTCAAACTGGATCCAGACGTCGGTAATGGGGAGCACAGCCTGTAAATCAACTTCCACCCATTGTCCGGGTTGGGCGCTGGCTGCCAACCAGCGGGTGGCGTTGTTGTTGTCAGTGATGTACCGTGAAATGAAATCCTGGCTGTATTCCGAGGAAGCGTTGACCCGTTTGTCGCTGGCCAGGTCTGTGTAGGTCAAACTGCTGGGTTGCAGGAACCCCAACCCTTTATGAGTAGGAACGACAGGCTTGATGCGCCCATCTGCCTCAAAATCCAATACATCTGTAGCTGGTTGGTAGGTTGTAACCGAAGCCTCTGCTGGCAATGCGCGTCGGTGATAGAGGAGGAGGAAGTCGTTGCCTTCCTTGATGACAGAAGGATGGCCTGGAGACAACACCCCAGCGTTTGATTGACCGGAGAGTAGCACGTTGGCATCGGAAGATTCAAAGGGCCCGAACGGTTGACGACTGGTGGCGTACCGGATGACAGTGCCTGAACCTGTCGGGTCAGTGGCAGTATAAAGCAGGTAGTAATTCCCCTCCCGTTTAAACACAAAAGGGCTTTCAAGAAAGTCCTTCAATTGGTCAGTAGGAATAATACGGGATGAGCCTGGCCTGCCGGTATTCAGGTTGACCTCCATGACATGGCATTGATAGCCTGCGCTTTTTTCCCAGCAGGCCCAGTAGAAATAGGCCTTGCCATCATCGTCAAAAAAGGCGTTGCCGTTCAGGGGTCTGGTGCCAGTTTCCCTGGTTAATGTGCCGGGGATGCCCCCTTGCTCTCCGAACATCAAGGTCCAGGGACCGGTAGGGGTAGGGCCATAAGCCATGGTCAGCTTGTCGGCTTCGCTGGCATAAAGGTAATATTGACCATCAGGTCCTTGTACCACATCGGGTGCCCAGGCGTTGATTGGCGGGTTGCCCCGCATGGGTGCCAGGGTCCAGTTGACGAAATCCGGGGACGTCCAGGCCTGGAGGGATGAGGTGGCACCGGAAGGCTGTTGCCCCGTCGCATACAGGTAATAGGTGTTGCCATACCGACGAACAGAAGGATAGGCAGCAAATGACGGAATCAAGGGATTGGTAGCTCCAGGGCTGTTGTACCAGGGCTTGGGATCCAAAGCCAATGTTTTGTTGCGCAAGGACAGCTCCATGTCCTCATCGAAGAATTGGCAAAGGAACTTGTACATGTCAGGGTCGTATTTTTTCAACTTTTCCCTGGTATCTACCGGGCCGTGCACCCCATTGGGGGTTGCCGCATAACGGTTGGTGTTGAAGAACGACTGTACTGCCTCGGCAAAATATTCTTCCTTGTTCTCCATGGCGTAGGTATTGGCCCACAGGCCCTTGGCCTTGGTCTTCTGGTAAAGGGCTTCCAATTTGTCGTTGATACCTGGAATGGCGTTGGGCATGCCACCAATCTGGTACATGTGGGCGAATTCGTGGACAAGGATGCTTTCTCCTTCATAACGGTCGCCTTCCAGCGCCAGCACATTTTCTTCACCGAAACTACAACTGAAGTCGCTTTCCGGACTACCTCCGAATCCGCGTGCCCGCCAGTTCCAGTATTTACGGCTTTTTTCCGTGTCGCACATTTGGGCGTATTCGGGCAGGTCACAAACGCCCTCGTGTTGGCCGACAATCATGATGCGGCTCCCTTTTTCCACCAACGCCTGTTTTACGTCAGCCCGTTTGTAGAGCATTTCCAGGATGATGGTCCTGGCCACAAGCAAGGCTTCGTCCCTGACCCGTTCGGAGGCGATGATGGGTATGCCGTCAGCGTCCACGTATTTCTTGTAGAAGTCATGGCATTTCAGGGAGGATGGAATGCCGGAGACCTGGGCGGGAGGTATAACCACCTGGCTTTTGGCAGCCAGGGCTGAAACCGTCAACAGGCAGGCAAGACAGAGGGTTGTCAGTCGGTGAAGGAACAAAGGAGGGTTGGACATGTGTGTGGATTATTGTTGATTCAACGTTAATTGGGTGGATTGATTCGACAAAGCGATGCGGAAGGAACCTCTGCCCGAGGGTGTCAAAGCCGTTGTGTTGTAAGACTTACCAACAGGACCACGTTCCAGGGAGTAAACCTTCAGGAAAGCTTCAGGTGTGTGTGCATCGGCGGGTAAGAGGGTCAAGGTGACAGCTCCGGATTGGGTATCGTAGGTTACCGACTTGAACTGACCTGCGTCTAAGGTGAGCCATAAGCCCACAGGCGCCAGGTATACCTTGTTTTTGGCGGCAGTTGTCAGGTCAAGGGTGACCGTGTTGCCGTTTTCGACCGTGTTGCCGCCAAAACCTAACCAGCCAAAGTCTTCATGTTGAAACAGGTAAGCAGACGTGTTGACCGCATAACCGTAGAAACCGGAGCCGTAATCGCCTGTGATGCCATCGTTGGCCAGTGTTTGGGGGAAGGAATGGAAGGCGCAGGGGGCAAAGCCATCCCTGGTGATGTTGGAAATCGCTCCCATCAGACCACCGTAGCCTACACGAAGCAAGTAAAGATCTGTCGGCCTTTCCCTGTAGGCATGCAGCACAGGGATGGCGTTCAGGGCTGAACCATAATGGTGAATCATGCGCTCGAAGCGGGATAATTTACCTCCGTACAGGAAATCCCAGAACCGACGGGCGTTGCCGTTGTAGCCCCAGTGAGGCACCGTATGCATGTAGGCCAGGATGGCGTTGAGGGTTACGTTTGCTTTGTAATTGGAATTGAAGTACTTGGCCCACATATAAACTTCCTCCTGGCCGGTGGAATCCCAGGGCATTTCGCTGCCAAAGGGGTAGTCCATGCCGGCCCAATGGTAGAAGCGCACTTTCATGCCCAGGTAAAGGGTGTTGGCCAGGTCGTCCAGCCCTTCAGCCCTCAAGTCGTTCAGGATGTACACGAAGACGCTGCCTTCCATTTGGCCGTGCATGACGTAGGCCGGGGATTTATCAAGCATGGCGATGGCCGTGTGGGCTGCGTTTTCCAGGTACCAGCGCCAATTGCGTTGAGTGACATAATCTTTATGGTTGCGGGCCAGTTTGTACATGGCCCAATGGGCAGCCGCCACGTGGGGATAGTTGTAGGAACGACCAACAGATTCGGCTTCTTTCTTGCTCCAAGAGGGAAAACCGCCGTATTGTCCCCAACGAACTTCTGAACTGTAGGTGCCTGCTGGCATGGAGTCTGGTTCGTAGTAGAACATACTTTTGCGAACAGCGTACTTGAGCGGCCCTTCGTTGTACTGGATACCGCCCCAGATGGTCTGGTTCACAAAGTCTTCGAGCTTGGCTATTTCCGCTTTGTTGGGTTGGACGACCTGTTTCATAACAGCCCCCAGCCAACTGCCGGCACCGCCTTCATCGCTCAGACCGCAGATCCAGGCGCGTTGGTCCTGGGTGACCTGGTCTTGTTTTTCATAGTCGTAGGTGATGACAGATGGCGCCCTGTTAAAGGGATCATCCTTGACATCAAACCATTGTTTGGTAGTGAGAAAGTTGCCGTAAGCCGCCATGACAGTGACCTCAGGATCGATGACTTTGTAGCTGACTGTCTGGCTTAACCCGTCGGCGTAGGTGATGGTCAGACGGGCTCTGCCCCAGGTCTTACCTTGTATGTCCAGGGCTTTCCAGCCTTGGGGGGTGGGTTTGCCTTCTTTGAGCACCAAGGCGCCTGCAGGCTCGACGGTCATTTTTTTGATGGCTGAAGGGTAATTGATAAACAGTTTACCCTTGACATCGGTGGGTAGTACGTAGCCAGGGATACCGATGGTCGCCGGGCGCTTGTTGGCAACAAGGGTGTTTTCCACGTCGCGCAGGGAGTTGGCCAACAGGAATTTCAGACCGTAACTCGTTGTGGCACCCGGTTTGAGCAGGGCGGAGGTAGGGTGGTTCCATTGTTCAACTCCTTTCCAGGCGGTTTCAGCGTAGGCTTTGGTGTGAACCATCCATTCGTGGAGGCCTTCAAAGGTATAACCGATGGGGGTGGGGTCATCCTGTAAGGGGCGGTAATTTTCAAAGGCCGATTGACCGTGGGGAACGACCACCAAGACCTTACCCTCACCATTGAGTCTGACCACCTGGAGGTAGCCGGCGTCTTTGCCGATGTAGGGGTCGAAAAAGACGTTTTCGGCGTGTGCCTGATCCAGGGATTTCTGGTTGAAGTTGTTATTGAACACCAAGGGGATGCCTAATGCGNNATGACGCGCAAGGGTAAATCGGCTGGCAAGGTCTTGGCCAGGTTGGCCGCAGCCAGCACCGAGGTGTCGTTGGACGAAATGGCCTCAACCTCAGCCCTTGATCTGGCTGTTGAGGCATACACCCACTCGTTGACGCCCTGCAAACGGTAACCAAGATTCAGGTCACCCAGGTGGTAAAACCGGTTCCTGTCACGCTGAGTGAGGCGGTCGCCCGGCGTGTAGTCGAGTGTGCTGTTGTCGTTGGCCTTGAGGGAGGCAACGGTTTGGGAGGCGTTCAACAGTTCAAGCTTGAACAGCGGAGTGCTAAATGCCTGTGTGCCTTTTTCTACACCCAACGTGGCCGGTCCGCGGTCGGCTCGACGGTTTTGTGCCTGTGTGACGGTGACAAAGGTGACTAGAGCCAACAAGGTGATGGCAGCCCTGAGAGACGGGCGGGAGTGGTGAGTCGGACGGGGTGTCATAATATGGGTTTTTCAGATTTTTTGACCCTGAAGAACAGACCTTCGTGGGGTTCCAATATGGTTTTTAATGGTTTTTTTGTCGTGCCGTTCTTTTGTTTGCCCCAGACGTCGACCAGCACCCTCGGCTCCTTGGCTACGTAAAAGCGGCCGTTTTCCAGGCTGTAGTGGTAAACCGTGTTGGCGTTCCAGTCGTAATCGAGGGTGGTCGGCTCGTTGGCACGGTTGAGGAATAGGAAAGCGACATCACCGTCGGACAAAGCCCTGACCAGGATGTCCACGTTGTTGAGTGACATGTATTTGAAACCTGAACGACCGAGGCTGTCCTGGTTGATGGCCAACGCTTCGGGGTTGCACAAGATATCTCTGTCGCCAGGATTCATACGGCGTAGGTCGTTGCCGGCCATCAACGGTGCCGCCATCATGCACCAGATAGCCATGTGTGAACGGTATTCGGTTTCGGTTTGGTTGCCGTTGCCAATTTCAAGCATTTCAAGGTCGTTCCAATGACCAGGACCAGCGGCATCGGCCAGGTCTACGGCTTTGTCGAGGATTTGAAGAACGCCTACACCACCCCAGTTGAAGGTGCAATCAAAACAGTCCCTGATATCAGGTGTGATACGCCAGAGGTGTCCGATGCCTTTACCCCATTTCCAGGGCTCGTTTTCTCCCCATTCGCAGATGCTGAACACGATGGGGCGACCACAGGCCTTGAGGGCATCGCTCATGGTTTTATAGGCAGCTCTGGCGTTTTGCCCTTCGTTGGAGCACCAGTCGTATTTCAGGTAATCGACACCCCATTCGGCGTATTGTCTGGCATCCTGAAACTGGAAGCCGCGGCTACCAGGACGGCCCTGGCAGGTTTTGCTGCCGGCGCAGGAATAGAGGCCAAATTTTAGTCCTTTACTGTGGACGTAATCGGCCAGTGCTTTCATGCCGTTCGGAAAGTGCGCCGAGTCGGGAATAATGCAACCCTGAGCATCGCGTCCCACCTGCCAGCAGTCATCGATGACGATGTATTCGTAGCCGGCGTCTTTCATACCCGAGGTTACCATGGCATCGGCCATTTCCTTGATGAGGGTTTCATCAACCTTGCAACCGAACTTGTTCCAACTGTTCCAACCCATGGGAGGGGTGGCGGCTACTTTTTCAAAGGGGATATGCTGTGCCTGTGCCTGGTTGAAGGTGAGCAGGCAGAGGAGAAAGAGCAAGGTGTGTCTCATGGAAGTAGGGTAGTTTATTCTTTGCAAAAAACGGAAAAAAAGCCCACACCGACTGCAACAAACGTCTAAAAGGATACTACGATTCTATACCCTGCTCAATGCCAGGAATGATGCATCAAAAATATAATGTATTTTTGTTGCAACAAGTTGAATCCCGATTAACATGCGTCATATACTGTCAGGCCTTTTATTGGCCATCCTTTTTCTTGTTGCCATGCCATCAGCTCTTCCGGCTGCTGATTTCACCTTTCGACACTATGAAATGAAGCATGGATTGTCGTCCAATACCGTTTATGGTATTATTCAGGACGTGGAAGGGTATATCTGGATTGGTACGGATGATGGTCTTAACCGTTTTGACGGTCGTGAGTTCAAGGTCTTCAGAACGAGTGGGAGGGAACCGGGTTCGATTCCAGGCAATCATATCTACTCGCTCTTCCAGGACAGGGATGGTTTGATATGGGTCGGAACTGACAGGGGCTTGTGTTCGTATGATCCGTCGACCGATCGATTTGACCTGTTAACCATACCTGGTAAACCAGAAACGCATATCACTAAAATCGTTCAATTTATCAATCAAGACAAGGAGGGACGCATATGGTTCTCCGTTTACGAGGATGGCGTCTACTGCTATGACAAAGCTGAGCATATCCTGAAGCTGTATGATTTCAAGGAATACACCCTGAGTCGTTCCAGAGGAGTCAGTCTGATCAGTTTCTATATTGACAGAAGCGATCAGGTGTGGGCCTCTTCCAATAATTCCAGGGAAAAGTTATATAGGTTGGATAAGGCTTCCGACACCTTTAAACCAGCGTTGGCCAATATGAATGCCAGAGAGTTGGCTGGTATTGCTTTTTATGGCTTGACCGAGGATGCGTTCGGTAATCTGTGGGCTGGGTCCTGGGACAAAGGACTGTTTAACATAGACAGGGTCAATCAAACCGCGTACTNNTTCGGAGAGGAGGGGCGCAAAAGTTTGTTGCACATCCATTCCGTGATGGAGTACGAACCTGGAGTCTTGTTGATCGGTTCAGACGAAGGTATTTCCCGGTATTCGATTACACATCAGAGGTTGACAACCCAGTCTGCCGAGGTGCTGTCCAATAAGTTTGTATATCCCATTTTCAAAGACAAGGAGGGCGGTCTTTGGGTTGGTACCTATTACGGGGGCGTTAACTACTATTCCCCCAATCAACGTACGTTTACGGCCTACTTGCATAACCCGGACGAACCCTCGATCAGCGGTAATGTGATCAGTTCCCTCAGCGAGGACAGGCAGGGAATGATATGGATAGGGACGGACGATGGAGCCCTGAACCGATTTGACCCGTCCACGAATCGCTTCACGCATTACGAGGCCGGTCCAGGCAAGTTATCGTTTCACAACGTACACGGGCTTTGCGTAGACGGCGACGATTTGTGGATCGGAACGTATACGGGTGGACTGAACGTACTAGACACCAGGACAGGTCGTTACCGGTATTACACGAGTATTCCCTGGGATTCGACGAGCATCGATGGGAACAGTGTCTATTCGGTGTACAAGGATAACGATGGTACGATATGGGTGGGTACCATGTGGGGGATCAATCAGTACAACAGGGCTGCGGACCATTTTGCCCGAAAAATACGCATCAATGTTACCACGATCGACATGCTGGAGCACGACTCCGTGATGTATTTTGCCACTCAGGGCAAGGGCCTTTATACTTTCAACAAGCGAACCGGTGTTTGGAAACGGTATTTTTACGATGCCGCCAATCATGCCTCCCTGATCAGCAATGATGTGTTGAGCTTGCACGTAGACAAGACTGGAACACTCTGGATAGGCACGGTTAGTGGTATGTGTCGCTTTGATGTAAAAGCCAACCGCTTCATTCCCCTGGACGTGACGTTCCCCAGCAATAGCATCAGTTACATCACCTCGGAGGAGGGTGTCCTTTGGATATCCACGACCAAAGGGTTGATCAGGTACGAGATGGCTGATAATTCCTATAGGGTGTTTACGGCGGGTGACGGTCTGAGTAGTGAACAGTTTACGCCAGCAGCCGGTTTGAGGAGCCGTGCCGGCTTAATCTATTTGGGGTCATCCAAAGGATTGAATGTGTTTAATCCTTCCAAGATTGAACAAAATCCGTACGTGCCACCCGTCGTTGTTTCCGACTTCAAGTTGTTCAATGAGTCTGTTTCCATGGCGCAATACATGCAAACAGACAGNNGCCTTATAATAAGAATTTCATCACGCTGAACTTTTCGGCGCTGAGTTATTTTGCACCTGAAAAGAACAATAGCGCCTACAAATTAGAGGGGTTTGATACGGAATGGAGCCGCATCGGCAAACTCACGCAAGCCACCTACACCAACCTTATGCCAGGTACCTATGTGTTCAAGGTCAAGGCGTCCAATAATGACGGCGTCTGGAATCAGGAGGGGCTCAGCCTGAAGATTGTGATCAAACGACCGGTGTGGTTCAGCAACCTCTTTCTAGTGCTGTATGCCTTGGGGATCATCATAGGTCTTGTATTTTTGTACCGTTTTCTGCGCAAACGTCAGGATAACCGACAAAACACCCGAATACAAAAATTGAAAGATGACCAGGAAAAAGAAATCTTTGATGCAAAAATCAGTTTCTTCACGGCCATCGCTCATGAAATTCGTACGCCGGTCAGCTTGATCATGGGACCTTTGGAGCAGCTGATGAAGCACACGGACAAAATGACGGATCATTTCAGGGAAGATTTGTCGATTATTGACCGTAACGCACAGCGGCTGTTATTCCTTGTCAATCAGTTGCTGGACTTCCGCAAGATTGAACAGGAGCCGATGCAGCTGCATTTGGTGGATTGCCCCGTTTCTACCTTGATGAAAAGCATCTTCCAACGTTTCAAACCTTTCTTTGTGTTGAAAAATATACAGTTTGAGTATGTCTGCAACAACGAAGGGCTCATAGCACGGGTGGATGAGGAAAACCTGACCAAGGTGGTGAGCAACTTGTTGAACAACGCNNGACCAAGGTAGAACTGGCGCTGATCACGCATGAAGAAAGCCATCAATTCGAGATCCGCGTGACGGACGATGGTCATGGTATCCCTCAGGATGAACAATCGAATATTTTCAAGCCCTTCTATCAGGTGTCGGGCGGCAACAAACCAGGCACGGGCATAGGCCTCTACCTGGTCAAAACGATAGTTGATGCCTGCGATGGCATCATCAAGGTGCAAAGTGAACCGGGAAAAGGTTCCATCTTCTCCGTCTACCTGCCTGTTATTCCACCTGCCAGCGACTCCGTTCTGGCCGATGGGCTAGCCATACCGAGCAAGGAAGACAGGGTGGATAATCTTCCACAGGAAGTCGAAAAAGTGGAACCAGGTAACGAAGTGTCCGTTGTGTTGGTGGTGGAAGACAACGAAGACATGCAGCAGTTCCTGTGGAAAAACCTCAGTGTAAACTACAGGGTGTTGTTGGCTGCTGATGGATTGGAAGCCATCAAGGTGCTGGAAAAGAATCAGGTGGATTTGATTGTCAGCGACATCATGATGCCCAATATGGATGGTATCGCTTTCTGTCAACACCTGCGCAGCAGCTTCTTGTGGAATCACCTGCCCTTTATTCTGCTGACGGCCAAGACTAATTTGTCAACAAAAATCGAAGCCATGGAAACGGGCGCCGACGCCTATGTGGAAAAGCCTTTCTCTATGTCTTACCTGGCCGCCCAGGTCAAAAATCTGTTGGATTCCCGCAAAGCCTTACAGGCCAAGTTTGCTGAAACGCCCTTCATGTCTCTTAAGAGCATGGCTGGCAACAAGGCCGATGAGGACTTTCTGCTCAAGGTTAATGATCTCATTGAAAAAAACATCGCCAACGTGGATTTTTCCGTGGAACAGTTGGCAGAGGCTCTCTGTGTGAGCAGTTCAGGCTTGTATGCCAAAATCAAGACCTTGTCGGGTATCACTCCCAACCGCCTGCTTATGCTGGTTCGTCTTAAGAAGTCTGCTGAATTGCTGTGTACCAGTGATTTAAGGGTTAATGAGGTCTGTTACATGGTGGGCTTCAACAACCCGTCTTACTTTGCCAAGTGCTTCCACAAGCAATTCGGCATGTTGCCCAAGGACTTCAAGGCCAATACCCCCGATTGCCCTCAGCCTTTGGTTTGATTGTCAAGTTGGTAACTATCCGTTATTCGGGTTAATCCGGCAACTGGATGTTCCGCATTTGTCTGAGGATTTCTCCTTGTCTTCGTTTGATGTAGGGTGAGGGGTAGGCTGAGCTAAAACGCCTGGGATTAGGTAAGGTGGCGGCAATCAAGGCTGATTGCCCGGCTGTGAGCCTGGCGGCCGACGTGTTGAAGTGTTTATTGGCCACGGCCTCGGCTCCATACAAGCCTTTGCCCGTTTCCATGCAGTTCAAATAGACCTCCAATATACGATCCTTGGTCCAAAAGACCTCGATAAGCAAGGTGAAATAGACTTCCAATCCTTTACGAAACCACGACGATTTGGGCCATAGAAACACATTCTTGGCTGTCTGCTGACTGATGGTGCTGGCTCCTCTTGGCCGTTTGCGCCATTTGTTTTCCTTGGTTGCCTTTTTAATCTGAATCACATCGAATCCCCAGTGTTCGTAAAATCGTTGATCTTCAGAGGCAATAACGGCCCGTTTCAGGTGGTCAGACAGGTTTCGTTTCGATACCCAGTCGTGTTCCAACGTGGGCTTCATACCATCGG
This sequence comes from Bacteroidales bacterium, assembly GCA_003506275.1. GTDB lineage: Bacteria > Bacteroidota > Bacteroidia > Bacteroidales > UBA1402 > UBA8389. Next base: position 24,014 of record DOBD01000122.1, read on the forward strand.
TCAGCTGTTCGGCAGATCGAATCAACATCAGAGGTGTCAAGGGAACAGGTACGATTCCGTAAATTATGACGGCCAGTATGGACGACAGGAAGAATAACAGCACCAGGCGTTTTAACAGGATGAGCACCTTGCGTAACAGCTTCATGGAGTAGGTTGTTTAGAATTGAATGATTACCAGTCCAAAAGGCGCTTTTGACCCTGAAGATGCCTGATTTCAGTGACATCCTGGCTAACCTCGATGGTGCCTTTGTAGGTGCCGTTCGCGTCTCTGAGCGCAAAATAACGGATGTGGATGAAACGATCCCTGATGGGTATCCAAAAGTCGGCGTGGTCTTTCTCGCCGGCTTTGAACGCCTCTACGATGGCGTTGACGATGTGTACGCTTTCCTTGGGATGGCAATTCTGCACCGTTCGGCCGATAATGGCTTTTGAACGGGCAAATATCCGGTGTTTGGCACCGGAAAAATAACGCACCTCATCGTTCTCGTCCACAAAAGTGATATCCACCGGCAGGTTGNNACCTGCCGGCCGATGATGCCGGGGCTGCGGGGAAAGATGCGGTGTTTGCCCTGCGAGTAGTAGCGGACCTTGCCCTGCTCATCCACAAAGGTGATATCCACCGGCAGGTTGTCCAACAGAAGCCGCAGTTGCTCAGGGGTCAGCAGGCCGGTATCAAGATCGACCAGTTTGCTATTATCGGTTTCCTGCTTTTCGATGGGTTTGTCGGGTAGTACGGGTGCATCGATGTAGCACCAGCCTATTTCGGCACAGGCGTGTAGCAGGGCTACCCATGCCTTGGGTGGTATTACTTTCAAGGCAACCGGAAAAACAATATGCTCTTCCCTGTACACGATGGGCAGGACAACGGCCGATAGGTTGGCTAGTTCCTTGTTAACTGCTTCGTCATCAGGTTGTTTGTCTGTAAAAAGTGCGTTGAGTTGTTTTAAACTGCGGCGGAAATCGTCGTGAAAGGACCACATCAGCTGCAGGCACCGGTAGTGGGGGACGGTTTTTTCGAGGTATGGGAAAAGTACGTGTTCCTTTTTCGTGTAATGAAGTTCATAGGCCTCCAAGCTGTTAATCAACCTAATGAATTGTTCCTTCAGTTCCGTTTAGTCAGCGTCCTTGTCAAGAAAATACTGCTTCGATAGGTGGCGGATACCGGCCATGATGTCTTCCACGGCTCTGTTCTCTTGCATGAGGAAGTGTAGCAGGTGGCCTGGTTCAGGTGCGCAGGTCTGTTCGAGCAGTTTATGGGAGAAGGCGTTGATGAGCTTACCCACGGTGGCTTTAACCCGTTCAAAGGGCTGGCCGGTCTGCAACAGGTGGTCGAGTACCATCATGGTATCCATCGCATCGGCGGTGTCAAGCACGTGCGTATATTGTTGGTGCAGTTGTTTGCCAGGTTCGCCTTGCACCAGCCTGGTGGCGTAGGTATATAGCTGATTGAGTCGTTCGGTGGGAGGGTTGATGCCTTCAGTCATGGGGTATCGTGCGTGGGTGCTGTATGTGACAAATGTAGTTGATAATTCTTATTTTTCCGAGTACGAATCGCACTGTCTCTGAGCAACTAGCTTTCTTTGATCTCTCGAGGGTTGGCACCCCGCAGGGTTGCCACCCCAT
>DOBD01000182.1 GCA_003506275.1 Bacteroidales bacterium
TGCCCCCAATGATATTGAGCCTGATGACATGGAATCGATGGTGCGGTTGTTGGTGCATGCGGATCAGTTTGAGATTGAGGCGTTGATCGCTACAACCGGTTGGAGCAACAATGGCGGCAATGAACGCATCGATCTCATTCACAAGGCCTTGGGTGCTTACGAAAAAGACCTGCCCCATTTGAGTAAACGGTCCGCTCAAATGTATTTTGCAAAGAATGAGTCCAGGCAACGCATCGGCTATTGGCCATCGCCCGATTACCTGCGTTCCAGGACGGTCATGGGCAGTACCACGATGGGGATGAAGTACATCGGTGAAGATAATGATTCCCCCGGCAGTGAGTTGATCATCAAGCTGGCCGATGAAAAGGATGAACGTCCCATCTGGGTCACGGTGTGGGGTGGCGGTAACACGTTGGCCCAGGCCATCTGGCGGGTTCAACAGGACAGGACACAAGCGGAATTGAAAGCCTTCTTGCGGAAGTTGCGCGTCTATGCCATTACCGATCAGGACAGGCCCTGGTCGAGGGACGATACCCAGCCTTTTGAGAGTAGTTCGCACCATTGGATGAAATCGTTTGAAAAAGACCTGCTGTTTCTCTGGTGCGAATGTGCCTGGAAACATCAAAACGGTACCGGGAAGAACCAGTGGGATCAATACGCGCTGCACATTCAGCAACATGGCCACCTTGGGGCATTGTACCCCAAGTACAAATGGGGTGTAGAAGGGGATACACCTGCGTTCATGCACGTGATGCCCAACGGTTTGTCCGACCCCGACTGCCCGACGCAGGTGAGTTGGAGCGGTTATTTTGAGTGGGGTGTGGGTCGTGATGGCCTCACACAGGCCTACGTCAACGACAGGGGCAGGCCTTACGACATCGGTACGCGTTATTTCAACTATTTCTACCCGGCCCTGTTCAACAACTTTGCGGCACGCATGGATTGGGCCAAGGAGGGTAAAGGCAACCGCAACCCTGTGGTCATTGTTAACAAGGATAAAAGCCTTAAACCGCTAACGATAAAGGCCAAAGCTGGCAAAAAATGCGTGTTCGATGCTGCGCCATCCTATGATCCCGATGGCGATGCCCTCCGTTACCACTGGTGGGTGCTGCCTGAAGCGGGCACGTTCAAGGGAGAGGTGGTACTTTCAGGCAGCGACACCAGCAAGGCCACCCTGCTCGTCCCTTCAAACGCAGCCGGAACCCTCATCCACGTCATTTGCGAGGTGACAGACTCCGGCACACCCGCTTTAACGAGTTACCGACGGATGATTGTGGCGGTAAAAAAGTAAGCATTCATGTGTCTGGATAGCTTGTGGTTGTTACTGAAACGCCAATTTAGGGTCAAAGAAAAAAAAACAAGGATTACGCTATTGTTGGAATACTATCTGAAAAGTATACCTATATTTGACCTGGTTTTACTACCCATAACTGGTTGATCCTTACATCCCATTTCCATGAAAACAAATCTACTTTCCACCTTGGTTTTAGTGGCTGCATGTGCGTTGACTACCACACGTGGAGCGGCTGAAATTGCTGATTCTACGTATGCATCGGTCAATTTGACAGCGGCTGGTTCGTTGTCGACAGTGTTGAAGGCCCAAGGCTATGACTTGGCCAAGATCAAACGGATCGTGGTTTCGGGAAAAATCAACAGCCGTGACTTCAATACCTTGGGTAAAACCATGGTCAACCTCACGGATATCGATCTGTCTGGTACTGACGCCACGATCATACCCGATGAAACGTTCAAGGACAGGCAGCAGCTGCAAACGATAAAGGTACCGGAGGCCCTTCATAAGATAGGTACTTCGGCATTTAACAACTGCTATCAGTTGACATCATTCAATTTTACGGCCAATCTTGACACAGTAGGTGATAATGCGTTTAATTATTGCAATGCATTGAAGGATTCCATACGGTTTTCAGAAAAGCTCTCTTACCTGGGGTATGCGGCCTTCTCCAATTGTATGGCATTAAAACAGGTGGATCTGTCTGCCAGCACTAAACTGACGACTATCGGGGGTATGGCCTTTTACTATTGTACCCAACTGACCTCAGTTTTGTTGCCACCATCAATCAACTACCTTGAATGGGGTACCTTTTATTATTGCAGTGCGTTGGTAGAAATGGACCTTTCCGGGTGTACCAGCCTGGTTGGTTTGAATGGTGGGGATACGTTTGCAGAGTGTAGAAGCTTGAAACGGATAACATTGCCCCCTTCATTGTCATCCATTGGCAGTGAATTCAGGGGTTGTTCAGCCCTGGAAAGCTTTACCATGCTTGCTTCAACGCCTCCGACAACATCGACAACGACGTTTGGAGACATACCATTAAGCACCTGTACACTGTATGTGCCTTTTGGGTCAGAGGAGGCCTATTTCAATGCGCCCAACTGGTATTTTGAATCCATCATCGGTGTGGGTCTGCGTCCAAGCATTGGTGCTCACGGGCTTCTAAAGGCTGATGGTGCCTTTATGGCGAATGGTAAGGTGTTGTTTAATCAGCAACAAGCCGTTTTGTTTGAAGCTATACCTGAACCCGGTTACGAGGTGGATCAATTTCTGGTAAATGGAAGTGCTGTTCAACTGACCAACAACCAGTACCAGTTACCCGCTGGCGTTAACAGTGCGACCATAGAGGTCCGTTTTAAAGTCAAACAATTCCTGTTGTCCATTCAAACGGAGGGTCAGGGTGTGCTGGTACACAAGGGTCAAGTGCTTCAAACACCGGTAGTCCTGGAGGTGGACAGTGCCACATCGGCCAGCTTTGTTGTAAGACCTGAAGCGGGTTTCGTCAT